>DIYZ01000117.1 GCA_002427845.1 Chloracidobacterium sp. UBA6041
CCCGAGTCAGGCCAGCCGGGTCTCGTGCCGGTGGTTGTCGAAGTACCTCCCAACGCGGTCAACTATGCCGTTGATGATCGAAAGAAGACCTTCATCGCAGACTTTTCCTTTGTAGTAATCATCAAGGACAACTCCCAACGCGTCGTCAGAAAACTCAGTAATCAAGAGGTGATAAGGGGACCGCTCGACAAGCTGGCAAAGGCCAAAACCGGCGGCATGCTGTTCTACCGCGAGACCAATCTCGATCCGGGACACTATACGATTGCCGCAGTTGTTTACGACAACATAACCCACCAGTCGAGTACGAACACCGGCACGGTGACCGTGCCCCCGGCCGATCAGACCGCCCTGCGTTTGAGCAGCATCGTGGTAATCAAAAAGGCCGAACGTCCAACGGCCGGACAACAGGCTTTGCGGACGTTTCAGTTCGGCGATATGTTGGTCTATCCGAATCTCGGAGAGCCCGTCAGCAAAGCGGCCGGAAACCAGTTGACCCTCTTTGTGACGGTCTATACAGCGAAGGGTGACACTACCGCGCCGAAGCTGAGCCTGGAGATAGCCCGCGCCGGTCACTCAGTGGGCCACCTCTCTTACGATCTGCACGCGCCGGATCAAACAGGCCGCATTCAATACGTAAGCGTTATTTCTTTGGATAAGTTTCAGCCGGGCGATTATGAATTGAAGCTCGCGGTGCGGGCTGGCGCACACATGGCGGCGCGATCCGAACACGTACGAGTGACGCCGTAATTATTTTTCATTTGGCATTTGACAGTTTTCATTTGTCATTGATCTGAAGTTGTGTATTTTGTGTATCTTAGGTCAACAACTCCGTCACTCAACGCTCCGCGTGCCCTTCAATGACGAGTGAAAAAATGAAAAGAAATCAGGAGGTAGTTCAACATGTCTAGGGTCATAGCCGTCGTTCTGCTCTTCGTCTTAGTTGTCACGCCGCTTTCAATCCTGGGGCAAACGCCTTCCACCCAGCAGGCTGAAGAGAAGCTCGTTACCGGTATCACCGAAGTTGTTTTCGACGCCGTTGTAAGGGACAAGAAGGGCCGCCCGGTAAAGGACCTTCAGGCTGAAGATTTTCAAATCACTGAGGACGGCGTGCCTCAAGACATAAAGTCTTTTCGGTTGGTGGCTGGAGACACGCCGGATTCGACACTGAAAGATTCGAGCAGACCAGCGGCTGGTGGCCCAAAAGCGACGGCTCGCGTCCTGGAGGCTTTCAACGCCGGCCGGATCGGCACTGTCGCGCTCGTGTTTGATCGGCTTTCGACTGACTCTCGTATGCGGGCTCACGACGCAGCGATCGCTTATCTGGGCAACGGCCTCGGCCAAAGCGACTTCGTCGGCGTTTTCGGCATCGATCTTACGCTCAACGTCTTTCAGACCTTCACCAACGATGAAAAACTCATTCGGCCGGCTATCGACAAGGCCGGTTCAACTGCCTCTTCACCAGACGTCAACAACCAATCTCAAATTACGGATATGTCGGTGCGCAACACTGCGCTTACCGAGCAACTGTCACAGGCCGAAGCAAACGCGGCGGCGACCCAAAGCATGGGAAATATCGCCACAATCGCTTTGGACAAAGCCTTGAATGACGTCTCGCTGCGCGCCGCCGAAGGATTCGAGCGGATGGAGCAGACTGAAAAGGGCCAAGCCACCACCGATGGCCTGTTAGCAATCGTTTCGGCGATGGGTACCCTGCCGGGTCGCAAGGCAATTATTTTCTTCTCCGAGGGAATCTCGGTTCCCACCGCCGTGTCAGCCAACTTCCGAACTGTAATCAGCAATGCCAACCGCGCCAACGTTAGCATTTACTCCGTCGATGCCGTGGGCTTGCGCGCCAAGAGTGCGGACGTTGAATCCGGGAGAGCGATGACTGCGCTGGGACAGCAGCGCGCCGCCCAGGCCGGTAGTAGCAATGATAGCTTCAGCTCGATGATGAAAGACTCGGAGCGCAATGAACAGTTGGTCCGGAACAATCCTGAAGGCGTTCTGGGCCAATTGGCCAATGAAACCGGCGGGCTGCTCGTCAGCGGCACTAACAATCCCGGCCCGCGTTTGCGGCAAGTCAATGATGATTTGCACTCTTACTATGTTCTAACTTACACGCCGAAGAATTCCGACTACGACGGCAAGTTTCGGCAGATCGGCGTCAAGCTCAAACGATCGGGTGTAGACGTACAAGCCCGCAAAGGCTACTACGCGGTGGGCGCGAAGTACGATACTCCGGTAATGGCATTTGAAGCGCCGGCGCTGGCGGTCCTCGGCGGCAAGTCAAAACCAAACGCCTTCTCGACGAAGGCCGCCGCTTTCAGCTTTCCCGAAGCCAACAAACCCGGCCTGGTACCGATAGTAGTTGAAGTACCCGCGAGCTCGGTTAACTTCGTGGGCGACACCGAGAAGAAGACTTATCGCACCGACTTTGCGGTCGTCGTAGTGATCAAAGACGAGTTCCAACACCCGGTAAGGAAGCTTAGCAGCCAGTACCTGTTGAGCGGACCACTCGATCAGATCGAGGCGGCGAAGCGTGGCAACATTCTTTTTTATCGTGAGACTGATCTGGAACCGGGCCAGTACACGGTGGATTCAATCGCCTTTGACGCAACCAACAACCAATCCAGTATGAGCCACCACCAGTTGACAGTGCCTGATAGCGATCAAACAAAGTTACGGATCAGCAACCTCGTTGTGGTTGCTAAATCGCAAAAGACTGCGGCAGCGGATTCGCCGGCAAACCCGTTTCACGTGGGTGAGTTGATGCTCTATCCAAACCTGGGCGAGCCGCTGCATAAGTCTAGCCGCAAAGGCTTGAGTATGTTTCTGACGATATACCCACCCAAAGGTTCGACGGCGGCGCCGAAGATGAGTATTGAACTCGATCAAGCGGGCCAGCCGCTGGGTCAACTGCCTATACAACTGCCCGCGCCGGATCAGAACGGTCGGATTCAATATACAGGCACCATTCCCCTCGACGCTTTTCCGCCAGGTGAGTACGAGTTGAAAGCGATGGTCACTGACGGCGTAACTAAAGCCATGCGCTCAGAGCGGTTCACGGTCCAGCCTTAAGACTACGCGCAGTAACTGCGGCAGCAAACGCGCGGTGGTTAACGGCCGAGCGCCTTTGCTGCCTTGCAAACGAAGGAAGTTAGTTATGAAAACCTTCAGCGCGATTCTTCTTTTCTGCGCCTCAACTATCGCCTTTCCATTGTTCGTTGCGGGCCAGTCTCAATCGAAGTCTGAACCACAAAACCCGGATACGATTGTCGTTGAGAAATCTGAAGTCGTACTCGACGCCGTTGTCAGAGACAAGAAAGGACGACCGGTTACGAGTCTTTCAGCCAGCGATTTTGAAATCTACGAAGACGGTGCTCGCCAGCAGATTACTTCCTTTCGTCTGGTGACTCGCGGGGCTGTAAAGACCGGCGAACAGCGCCCGATGCCGCAACCGACGAAGACGGCGAAAGCTACGACCGCGATTCCATTACCCGCCGTTGAGAATAGACCTGGAGCCGTCGCCCTGGTATTCGATCGTCTCTCACCGGCGGACGCAAGGGCGCGGGCGCACGTGGCGGCGCTCGCTTACATTGCACAGGGTTTGGGACCGAATGACTATGTGGGAGTCTTTCGCATTGATCAGTCGCTCATCGAAGTCCAAACGTTTACCAACGACGCGCAACTAATCAGGAAGGCGATTGACCAAGTCGCTGTGACAGGTGGGTCTGTCTATACTTCTGGAGAAGGGGAAATCGCTAAACTGTGGGAGATACACGACCAGCTTGAAAGACTAGGCGAAGCGGCATCTTTTGACATGGTGTTCAATGAGATGAGACTTCGGACAGCCGAGGATTTCGAACGGATCGAACGAGATCAGCAGGGCTACGCCACTCCGAATTCATTGCTCGCCCTGATCAACGGAATGAGCACCCTGCCGGGACGAAAAGCGCTGGTTCTCTTCTCCGAAGGCCTCGCCATCCCTCCCTCAGCAGCGGCCCGCTTCCGCTCGGTTATCAGCAATGCCAACCGCGCCAACGTCAGTATCTACACGGTTGACGCCGCCGGTTTGAGAGCAGAGAGTTCCGACGCTGAAACCGCTAAGGCGATCGCCAGAATCGGATCAACACGCCTGGGTCAAGCAATGTCCGCTGAAGATCCCAGTGGGCCCGGCAGTCACCCAATGACGAGAGATCTGGAACGCAATGAAGACCTGGTGCGAAAGAACCCTGAGGGTACTTTACACTACCTAGCCAGCGAAACCGGTGGGACGTCGATCAGCAGCACGAACGATCCCGGACCGCGCTTGCGTCAGGTGAACGAAGACCTGCATTCCTACTATCTGCTCAGCTACTCACCGCGGAATCCGGACTACGACGGTCGCTTTCGTCAAATCAATCTCCGGGTCACTCATTCTGGTATGGACGTGCAGGCGCGCAAAGGCTATTACGCACTACGCGAATCGTATGACTCGACGGTCCTCGAATACGAGGCGCCCGCTCTCGCAATCCTCGGCGGCAAGTCGGTGACCGACGCGTTTCAGACGCATTGCGCGGCCTTCAGTTTTCCTGAGCCGACCAGGCCCGGGCTGGTGCCGGTCGTGGTGGAGGTCCCCGCCGGCGCGATCAATTTCCTGGTTGATAACGCGAAGACGAAATACAACGCCGATTTCTCGATCGTCGTCTTGATCAGAGACCAAGCCGGGCGCGTGGCTCGCAAGCTGAGCACTCACTACCTGTTGAACGGTCCATACGACAAACTCGACGCAGCGCTGAACGGCAGCATTCTCTTTTACAAGGAAACTCAACTCGCGCCCGGTCGCTACTCGGTCTCCTCTATTGTCTACGACGCGCTCGCGAAGCAGTCGAGCACCAGCGCGGCGAACGTTATTGTCCCAACCGCGGAGAAAAACTCGCTCCAACTAAGCAGCATCGTGCTAGTGAAAAACGGCGAGCGCTTCTCGTCCGCGAACAAGCAAGCCTCCAGACTGTTCCGCTTCAATGATGCGTTGTTGTATCCGAATCTGGGCGAGCCCGTGAGCAAGTCCGAAACCAACGAGCTTACGACTTTTATAACTGCCTATGGGCCACCAGGAGAGGCTTCCGCACCGAAACTAGTTTTGGAAATCCTTCAGAGCGGCCGTACAGTGGGCCGACTCTACAACGACCTTCCGGCCCCAGATCAAACAGGACGCATTCAATACGCGAGCGCGATCTCGCTTGAGAAGTTGCAGCCCGGTGATTATGAGCTGAGGGTCTCAGTACAAAACGCGAAAAGCCGCGCCGTAAATTCTACTCGCTTCACAATCAGCCCTTGAATAGATCTACAACCTGGCCACCGAAGCAACTTGCAAGCTTCAGTTGGGAAACGGTTCGCCTGGTTTGACGGTCCTGATGCGATGATCGGTGAATTGGAAATGAGTTCCGGGCACCTCGATTTTTGGCATGTGGCAGGACACGCATAAACGCTGAGCCACCGGACAGGCTTTGTCAGTGCGACCTTCGCTCTCCTCCGCCTTGGCTACCGCGGCGGACTTCAGGCTGGTGCCCGAGCGGTGACACGCAAGACATTTCGGATCGTAGAAGGCCGGATCCTGAACCGGATCTTCGTGAGGATTATGACAGGCGGTACAACGGAGACGCGCCTCATCCGGATCGTGGCCGCGACTGGTGAACAGACGATAGGGTTGAAAGCGCACTCTTACCAGTCCCTGTAGCTGATTGTTCGTCAGTACCTGCTCCGCGCTGTGGTGACACGAGCCGCAGAATTCCTGCGCCAACTCATCCGCTTCCATCTTTCCGGGATTGAAGATGTGCTTGTCGTTGAGTCTCTTTGCTTCCATGGCGGCAATGTGATCGCGCCCTGGTCCATGGCAGGCCTCGCAACTTATACCAGGAATTAGGCGGTCAAGCTGCAATTCGAGGCCATTGATTGCCGCGGTTGAATGGCAGGCGAAACATTCGCGAGCCTCGTTCAATTTGATCGCCCGTCCCGCGGCGTCTTCGAGTGATGACGGTAACGTGAGCTGGTAACCCATGGTCCAATCCAGCCCCTTCAGATCTTTGTAGAAACTGACACGACTCTCGTGCAGCTCGCCGTTGTGCCGGAAGATGTAGGTCTGGCCGGCTTTGCCCTGGCCAAATGAGTAGAGGATCGGCTCGGAGAAAGGTGTGAGTGCCGTCGGTGATCGTGTAAAGACTTTGCTCTCCCTTCCGAGTTATCTCATACGAGTATGCGCCGCTGCGAAAAGTTAGTCGGGGGTGCGCCCGCAAGACAGCACTGATGGCCGCGGGCTCCATCGCGCGGCCCATTGCGGTCGAGCGCTGGCCTGTCTCAGTCTCATGGCACTTTGCGCAAGCCTGCGGACCGACGTACGTTGCGTCTTTCTGGTTCGGACGCCAGGGGGTCGCGGCCAGCCGGTCGCGGCCGTCACTCATGCCGGGCCCCTGGGCGCTGGACTTCAGCGGCCCTAAAGTCCCCAGCGCCGCCGCGAACGCCGCAGCGAAGAGAATGATGACCGGAGTCAGTTGCTTACCGCAGCGACTCACACCTGAAGACGCCTCTCTTCTCATACCACTCCACGCGCGTCAACCTAACATTCCATTGAACAATACTTCAAATCTCATATCGGAAAACGATCCCTCGAACCGCGGGGAGATGGGAAGACGAGAGAGCGGTTGCTTCAATTCGGAAACTGCTCGCCCGCTTTCGCAATTCTGATACGGTGATCGGTAAACTTGAAATGCGAGCCGGGAAACTCGACCTTGGGCATGTGACAGGAGACGCACAGGCTCTGAGCGACCGGGCAGGCTTTGTCGGTGCGGCCTTCCTTTTCTTCAGTTTTCGCAACCGCAGGCGATTTCAAGCTCGCAAACGACCGATGGCAAGCGAAGCATTTCGGGTCGTAAAATGCTTCGTCCGCGGAAGGGTTCTCGTGTGGATTGTGACAAGCTGTGCAAGTCAGTCGCATGTCGGCCGGATCGTGAGCACGGCTGGTGAACATGCGATAGGGTTGAAAGCGGACGGTGATCAAACCGCGGAGCAGCTTGTTTGAGATCACTTGCTCGGCACTGCGATGGCACGAGCCGCAGAACTCCTGCGAGAGGTCGTCAGCGCTCATCTTGCCAGGATTGAAGATGCGTTTGTCCTTGAACTGCTTTGCCTCCATCGCCGCGACATGCTCCGCGCCTGGTCCATGGCACGCTTCACAGGTTACTCCGGGCACCAGGCGATCCAACTGCAACTGATTTCCGTAAGCGGCGCCGGTGCCGTGACAAGAAAAGCAATTGCGCGCTTCGTCCATGCTTATTCTTCGGCCCGCAGCCACTTCGAGCGATGGTGGTATTTCGCGCGGATAGCCAATGGTGACATCGAGACCCTGAATGTCTTTGTAGAAGCTGAGACGGCTTTCGTAGAACGAGCCATCGTGCCGGAAGATGTAGGTCTGGCCCGCCTTTCCCTGACCGAATGTGTAGAGTATCGGCTCGGAGATTGTGTTCACGCCGTCGGTTACGGTGTACAGGCTTTGGTCGCCGCGGCGGACGATCTCGTGAGCGTATGGGCCGCTGCGAAACGTCAGGCGCGGATGCGCGCGCAGAATCTCGCTCGTGGCTACCGGCTCGAGTGCTCGCCCCATTGCCGTCAAGTGCTGTGTTGCCGATTCTTCCGCATGGCATTTTACGCAGGCCCGGGGCCCGGTGTACCTGGCGTCTTTTTTGCTGGGCCGCCACGGCGTGGAAATGGGTGCGTCGCCGCTCATGCCGGGTCCTTGCGCGCGCGATTTAAGTGGTCGATCAAAGCAAAGCAGTAGACCGATCACGATGACCAGGATGACGATAGCCGAGGTCTTTACTCTGCCGCGGATCTTTGAATGTGCAATTGAAAGCGGCATGACTCAACCAAAGAAGCAGGTTCACGGGCACTCACAGGAAATTCATAAAGGTGTTAGTCCCCGAGACTGGTTAGCGTGGCAGAATGATCTTTGCGGAAAACCCCTGCAGTGTCTCGGCGTCGGGTACTGATGCAGTTTGACT
>DIYZ01000259.1:0-4517 GCA_002427845.1 Chloracidobacterium sp. UBA6041
TCAGATTCGGTCGGGAAGACGAGGTCTTGCGTGTCCGGTTCGCTCGGGACGAGGTGTTCTTCTGTGTCAGCATCCCTCGGCAGGAGGAGTTCCTCTTTTTCAGGTCTAGCTGTTCGCGCCGCCTCGTCAGCCGCGGCAGCTTTTGCTCGGGATTGTTTGGCTGTCATGCCGCCGATGATAAGGAACCAGGCTACCGAAATGCAAAACTTTTTGCAGAAGCAGAGGGCGTAGTACCGAGATCGCCGCCGGTCGGCTGTTCTTCTTCCCCTCTCCCGCTGGGAGAGGGGTTAGGGGAGAGGGGTCGCAGACTGGGAGAGGGGGCAGGGGTGAGGGAAACCAATCGCCGCACAGCGGCGATAGCCTTATTCACTCCCAGGTATTGATGATTCCTGGCAAGGAGTTTCACCAAGCCGCCTTCGCTTTCGCTGAAGAGAATGAAGTTTTCAATGAGGTCGAGAAGCTTCGACGGTTCGCAGGTACCGCGGATCATCGTGTCTAAACTGACGATGCCTTCTAGTTACGATTACCGTCCCAGTGACCGATGGGCGATGAGTCTAAAAAAAGCGTCCAGTCTCGACCTGGTTGGCGAAACTGGACGCTTCTGGTACTTGCGGCATGCGAATATTTGGTAGAGACACTACCGAATATTTCGCTAGTTCACGAGTTGCAGATTCAAGATCTGCTCCAGGATGGTGCCGAGGATACCGGCGGTGCCGTTTGAATAGCGGCCATACTGAGAGCGGCTGTAGTAGCCGTCTTCGTAGCCGCGACTGAAGCCTTCACGAAAGTAATATTGATACTCGCTCAGGTCTACGTAGTAGCCGTCATAACCATAGCTGCTGTCCTGATAGCCGATGGCGTCGTTGGGACCAAAGCTCCAACCATCCTCGCGGTCGGCCTGGCCGGCACGGTAACCTTCTTCATAACCATTGTTGACCGCTTGCTGCAGCATCTGCGCGCCATAGCGATTGGTTTCGTAATAACTGCCGCTGCGCGAATAGCGATAGTTGGATGGTCCATAATCGCTGTAGCGCCAGTTTTGCAGACGCAGTTGGTCTTGTCTCACACGCTCGAGATAGCTTTGCTGGTAGCGTAACTGCGCGCGGCGTCGCTGCTGCTCGAGCAAGCGCTGCTGCTGCAAAGCATAACTCTGCTGACGAGACATTTCCTGGCGATACTGGTTAGCACGCTGCTCCTGATATGCGCGCCAGTCGCGCTGCTGGTTGTTTGAGCTAACGGAAAGGTCGCGCGCGGATTGTTGTCGCTGCGCCGCGCCTTGCTGTTGCTGTTCACGCTGGCGTCGCTGCCAATCCTGATTCTCCGGATTCTGTTGCTGCTGGCGTTGCTGTCGTTGTTGTTCCAACTGCTGCTGCTGTTGGGCGCGCTGTTGGTCCTGGTTCTGCTGAACGCGCTGGCGATTCTGCTCCTGTTGCGCGCGCTGCTGGTCCTGATTCTGCTGAACGCGCTGCTTGTTCTGTTCCCAGCGCTGTTGCTGTTGCGCGCGCTGCTGGTCCTGGTTCTGCTGGACACGCTGGCGGTTCTGTTCCTGTTGTGCCCGTTGCTGGTCCTGATTTTGCTGGGCACGCTGGCGGTTTTGTTCGGCGCGCTGTTGTGCGGCCTGCTGCTGCCCATTTTGGCGTTGCTGCTGTTGCTGCTGTTGCGCCGGTTGCGCTTGCTGTTGTTTCTGCCCGGCACGACGAGCTTCCTGGTCTGCCTTTCGCTTATCCTTTTGAGCCTGAGTTTCCTGGCTTTGATCTTGCCCCTGGCCGCTACGCCCCTGCGCGCGCGTCACGCTGGTGGCGCCGATTAGCACCGCAAAAGCGAGCACTGCGGAAGTTGCGAGGCTCTTATAATTTACTTTCATTGATATTCCCCTTCGATAATTTATTCACCCTCGATGTTTCGCAACTTTCATTCCAGCTTGGAATGGTGTGCCAGGCGCGATTTCGGGTTAAACAGTGCAACGATATGATTCACGAATGAACGTTATGGGATGAGCCAGAGCCGGAACGCGTTCAGTTTCGAGTTCCGAGTTTGGAGTTTCGGGTTGGGAGCAAGGGGCAGTCGGCAGGAGCAGGAGGCAGGAGCTGACGGCAGGTGAAGCAGTGATGAGTGATGAGTGATGAGTGATGAGTTACGCTTCAAGCTTGAGGCGCTTCAGGAGGGAGATGAAGCGTGGCTCGTTGTGTAGCGAGTTGAATTTTGGTGCGACTTTGAGCCAGGGCATCCAGGTGGAACGGGCGTCATAAGCCTTTTCCAAAGACGTTAGTGCTTGGTCGTTTTCGTCCAAGCTAAGTAGGACAGACTTGTCTCAGAGACTGTAACCTTTACGGTGCTTCCGGTAGCGACCCTCACATTTCAGTCTGTCCTTCCTTCAGCCTTAATTGATCTTTCGGCCAACTCCCAAAGTTGGCCGTTTAGAGGCGGGCGTTGTCCCGCTTTTTTGGTAGGAAGGGGCTAGCAGTAGACAGAAGTCCGACCGTGAGTGAGGCTCGACTATTAATCGTTGGAACCCAGCAATTCCCAAAACATCCACGGGGCGGACCATGTGTCCGCCGCCTGTTTTTTACTGACTGCTGATTTCTAACTCAATAACTTTTGCAAGAAGATACTAAACTCTTGAAGCTGGATTGCGCCTTGCCTGACAACCCCGGACGCAATTAAGACAAGGCGGTCGCCGAGAAGCACTGGAGTAGAGGCCACTACAACGGCGGAAACAAGCAGTAGGTTTGAAATCAAAGGAGAGACATCAGGTTTTCTAACGGCGAGCTTTTTCATAATCACCTTCTGTTATTAAGCTTGATTGGCGAAGTAGTCCGCTGTTAGTACTTCAGACCATCGGAAGAGGTCTTGCGGAAAAGGGGCGCATGATGGTGAGTCTTTCGAGGGCGCGTGAACCGTTATAGCAACCGCAATGCCGCCATGACCGCGAATTGCCGCAATGCACGTAAGCTCCTCGCTTCTCTCAGTTAAGAAGGACAAAGCGATTTCCTGCGACTCACACGGTGCTTATGTCAGCGGTCAGTCTGAAGAATGCGCCCATGCAACTTGACTGGTTTCGATTTCGCTCCGCCTCTTGCCGTAAACAGAAACCCACCGTAAGAGAGGGTGCAACGCTGCAGCAGATGTCTAAAAAATTTTGTTCCGCACAAGCGATATGGTAGAAAGACAGCAATCAGTAGTCAGTAATCAGTAATCAGCCGAACAATGAGCGGTGAGCAGTAAGCCGTGAGCAGTGAGGAGTCGGCGATCAGCAAACAGCAGTCAGCAATCAGTAATCAACAGACTGCAAACACCTCATTGATCAGGAGAACCCCCATGAAGGAAAAGACCGTCCAAACTATCTCCACGAAATCTCAGAGCAGACGCAAATTCATAGGCCAGGTAGGCGTAACGGGAGCCGTGAGCATAGCGGCGGGAGTTATTGGCCTCGAGCCCCTGCTACAGACCGAGCGGTCGAATGCGCAGGCGGCACCCGTCCAGGGTTCAAATCAACGCGCGAATGATTGTGCGAAGCTTCGCCGCGATGCAGCGCAGGCAGGGCTGCAAAGCACGCCGCAGAATCTGCAACACCCGACCAATAACGATGAGAACCTTTATCCAAATAAGATCGCCAGTTATTCAAAAGGACTGCCACACAATAGCGATGGCACTGTTACGCTGAGCGCCTTTGCGGCGCTGGTTCAAGCACTGAACAGTGGTCGCCCCAGCGACTTCAACAGCATTCCCATGGGCGGCGATCGCCGGTTAACAAATCCGCAGGCGGGCCTCGCCTTCGACATGGAAGGACCAGACGGGCACGCGCTGGTGCAACCGCCGGCTCCCGCCTTTGCCAGCCGGGAACAGGCGGCGGAGATTTCGGAGAATTACTGGATGGCGTTGTTGCGCGACGTGCCTTTTTCCCAATATCAAACGGACCCGGTAGCGAATGCCGCGGCTGCCGACGTCAGTCTTTACGGTTCTGACTTCAAGGGCGCCAAAGCTAGCGGTGCTGTAACGCCGGCAACTTTGTTTCGTGGACTGACTCCCGGCGACAATGCTGGTCCATACCTGTCGCAGTTTTTCTACCAACAGTGCAACTTCGGCGCGAACAATCTCGATCAGAGGATCAAAACAACCGCGCCGGGCATCGACTACATGACGGATTTCAACACCTGGCTTGCTGTGCAACGCGGGTTTAATCAGCCGGCAGATACATTCGATTCCACTCCGCGCTACATGCGAAACGGACGGGACATCGGTAGTTGGGTGCACATTGATGTTCTTTTCCAGGCTTACTTTCACGGCTTCCTGATACTCGCCGGACTTGGCGCGCCCTTCGACGATGGCAATCCCTACGCCGGCAATCCCACACAAGACGGCTTTGGCACTTTTGGTGGGCCACATGTTGCGGCGTTGCTTTGTGAAGTTGCGACCAGAGCACTGAAGGCGGTCTGGTTTCAGAAATGGATTATTCACCGAAGGCTGCGGCCTGAGGTACATGCCGAGCGGGTTGATCGCACGCTCAACCATGGGGC
>DIYZ01000259.1:4801-12625 GCA_002427845.1 Chloracidobacterium sp. UBA6041
GTTGCCGGCGCTTGCGTCACTATTCTTAAAGCTTGGTTTAAGGAGTCAACCAAGCTCGTTGATCTCGGTGTGACTCCGGTGCAACCTGCGACTGATGGCCTCTCGCTTCTGCCTTACACGGAGGCAGATGAGGGTGATCTGACGGTCGGCGGTGAACTCAATAAGCTCGCGTCAAACGTCGCGCTGGGCCGGAATATTGCCGGCGTTCACTGGCGCTCCGACGGTACTGAGTCGCTCAAACTTGGCGAGCAACTAGCGATTGGCATACTGCTCGACCAGCGTGCTTGCTACAACGAAACCTTCGGCGGATTCAGTTTGACCAAATTTGATGGGACGGTGGTGACGGTCTGAGTCAAGAAGCAATCCACAGATTACGCAGATTACACAGGGAAGAAGAATCAGTAATCAGCAATCAGCAGTCACTAACTAGTCAACAGTAAGCGGCTAATAGACGTTAACTGATCTGAGTAATCTGCGAAATCTGCGGATTACGCTCAGGCCTTTTCGAGACCGGCATACTTCTGAATGAGCTTTTTCTGACCATACCCCGGAAACGTTACAGTTAATTTCAACGACTCACCGACGCCTTCGCGGCGCAGGACCAGACCGCGGCCGTACTTGGCATGTTTGACGTAGGAGCCGGGCACAAAATCTGATGTCAGATGCTGGATGTTAGATGTTGGACTTTCGACTTTGGACTTTGGACTTGGGACTTGGGATGAGCCCTTCCTTGGGCTCGGGCTTCCGCCACTATCAACCCGGTCGCTACCACCACCCCAGCCGGGCTCGCGGTCTTGCCCCGGTCCACTCCCGGTTTTGACAAGAGGGTTGCTACGCCGGTTGCGTTCAGCCTTGTCCTGCTCTGCTCTTTCACGAGTCGATTGGAAGCTACCGCCAGTGTTGCCGAGTTGGGTGGCGCGCTGCTTGAAGAACTCCGCGATCGAGTCGACGCTGTCGTAAGTCTTGCCTTCAAACTTCTTGCGCTCTTTGCGATATTCGCCGTGTTCGTAGTCGATCGCCGAAGAGCCGCGCGCGAATGAGAGCCAGGACTTGCCGCGTGAGAGATCTTCCATTAAATCCAACGGCATCTCGTTGAGAAATTGTGAAGGCTCCGAGGCGAGCTCTTCACCGTAAACGCGGCGCTTCATCGCGTGCGTCACATACAAGAATCTTTCCGCGCGTGTCATCGCGACGTAACAAAGTCGCCGCTCTTCTTCCAACTCCGCCGGATCCGTTGCCGAACGCGAATGAGGAAAGAGCCCATCCTCGAGTCCGACAATGAAGACAAGCGGAAACTCGAGCCCCTTGGCCGAGTGCGCTGTCATCAGCGTCACCGGCGCGTCGCCTTTGTATTGATCAGTATCAGAAACAAGTGCGGAGTGATCGATAAATTCTCTTAGGCCTTCAATGCCTTGTTCGTCGTAATCAACGGCGGCGTTAACGAGCTCCTGTAAGTTTTCCAATCGTGCTTCGGCTTCGTCTGTCTTCTCGCCCTTGAGCGCGTTCTCGTAGCCGGTGTCGAGGATGGCGGCTTTGACGATGTCGGAACAAAAAGCGACGGACGACCGATGACCGGCGACCGGTGACGACACGTTTGGGTTGAAGCCGTCATTAGAGCCGTCCTGGACGGTCGGGCTACTGCCCCGCTCGTTTTGCGGCTTCGCCGCCTGATGTGCGGAAAGGCTTTGCCTTTCCGTCACCGCCCTTTCATCAGATTCGCCGAGGCTATGCCTCGGCGTTGCGGGCGAGACGCCCGCGTTCCTGGCAATCGCTTGAGCACCTTCGGTGTTCGTTCCAGCCAATTCAGCTAAGCGAACAATGATCCTTCGGAAACTTCGCAACGCTGAAACGGCGCGCATGCTCAGGCCCTCGGGCTTCTCAATGATCTGTGCGATGGTTTCCCAGAGTGTCAGGGCGTAGTCATTCGCGCGGCGCGCGAGCTCGTCGAGAGTTTGTTTGCCGATGCCGCGCGGCGGGCTGTTGATAACGCGTTGCAACGCAATCGAGTCGTTGGGATTCAGCGCCAGCTTCAAATACGCAATGATGTCGCGCACTTCCATGCGTTCATAAAACGAGAAGCCGCCGACGATGTTGTAGGGCAAGCCCGCGCGCCGCATTGCTTCTTCAAAATTGCGCGATTGGGAATTCGTGCGATACAAAACGGCGGCGCGCAAGTCGTACTCTTCGTTGCGGTGCTCAAGAATTTTTCCGGCAACAAAACGTGCCTCAGCTTCCGCATTAAACGCCTGAAAGTAACGCACGCGTTCACCGCGCGGATTCGAAGTCCAAAGCGTTTTCCCCTTGCGCTCGAGGTTGTGCTTCACGACAGCGCCGGCGACATCGAGAATGGTTTGCGTCGAGCGATAGTTTTGCTCGAGCCGGATCGTTTTGGTGTTGGGAAAATGTTTTTCGAAGTTGAGAATGTTTGTGATGTCTGCGCCGCGCCACTTGTAGATCGACTGGTCTTCATCCCCGACAACCGCAATGTTTTGCTGCTTTTCAGTTAACAAACTAATCAGGGCAAACTGAAGCGAGTTTGTATCCTGGTACTCATCAACCATGATGTAGCGAAACTTGTTGTTGAACTTCTCGCGCACCTCGGGAACATCGCGCAGCAGCCGCACGGTTTTGATGAGCAGATCATCGAAGTCGAGCGCGTTATTCGTGTGCAGACGTTCTTCATAGACCTTATAGACACGGGCCATCGCCGCCCGGCGCTCGTCAACGTAATCGGCGCGAGCGGCAAAAGCATCAACATCTTCGCCGCGATTTTTTGCAGCGCTGATGGCGCTCTGCGTGGCCCGCAAACCCAAATACTTTTCGTCGTAGCCGAGGTCCTTGATGCAGTTCTTGATTAATCGCAACGAGTCGTCCTGGTCGTAAATGGTGAACGTGCGGCTGTATTTGTCGTTTAGCTTTTCAATGTCCTGGCGCAGGATGCGCACGCAGAGACTGTGAAACGTGGAAACGAGGGGCGCGCTCGAAAGCTCCTGATAACGCAACAGCCGTTGCACGCGTTGTCTCATTTCCTGCGCAGCTTTATTGGTGAATGTGACCGCGAGAATGTTCCACGGCGCGACGCCTTTTTCGGCGATCAGGTAAGCAATGCGATGTGCGATCACGCGCGTCTTGCCAGAGCCGGCGCCGGCAAGAATCAACAAAGGGCCCTCGGTATGTTCGACGGCGACGCGTTGTTGTTCGTTGAGAGAAGAAAGGAAGTCAGTCATTACTATGAAATCACTATTTGATATTTCATTTAACCACACGAATGGACACGCGCAAAACGCGCGATGGTTGAGAAATAAAAATCCGCAGATTACACAGATTCCGCAGATTTGGTTGGCCTGTAACTCGTCCACAAGTAACGAGCAAATCTGTGTCATCTGCGTAATCTGTGGATTCAGTTTGAGCGCAAGAATCGGATAGATTCGATCAACGCCTGTGACTATTATCATGGCGGATTTGGGAACACTAACGACGAACGGAAGGTGATAATATGAGCGCAGTGATGAAAGAACAGATGAATCTGTTGGCAAATGATCAAGCAGGCGTGCAAGTCGCCGATCAAGACGCGAAGTGGCGGAGTGTATTGGCGAAGGACAAGAGCTGCGACGGGCAATTTGTGTTTGCCGTCAGCTCCACCATGATCTACTGCCGACCGTCGTGTCCTTCACGGCGGCCCCGGCGCGATCGCGTTTCGTTTTTTCCGTTACCGGAAGCCGCGGAACGGGCAGGATTCCGCGCCTGCCGGCGTTGTCATCCTCGCGACATAAGGGTGAGCGATCCGCAAGTAAAAATGGCGCAGGAGGTCTGTCGCCTGATCGATAACAATCAGGGCGAGCCACTGACGCTCCAAATTTTAAGCGAACAGACAGGCGTCAGTTCATTTCACTTGCAGCGAACTTTCAAGAGCATTATGGGAATCACGCCGAGTCAGTTTGCAGAGACGTGCCGGATTAAGAAATTCAAACAGGGTGTGCGCGCCGGGGAAGCAATCACGAATGCAATCTACGACGCCGGCTTCGGCTCGAGCAGCCGCCTTTACGAACGCGCGTCGTCGCAACTGGGCATGACCCCCGCGACCTACGGCAAGGGTGGGAGCGGCGCCGTGATCAACTACGCGATCGTGGAAAGTCCCTTAGGCAGACTCCTGGTTGCGGCGACGGAGAAGGGCGTTTGTTCCGTCAAACTCGGTGACTCCGACGCTGCTCTAAGAACCGACTTGTTGGCTGAGTTTCCGGCAGCCGAAATTCGGCTTGACGAACGGCCGCTGCGTTCAGCACTCAAAGCGATAGTGGCACATCTGAGCAATAAGAGTCCGCACCTCGAATTACCGCTTGATATACGCGCTACGGCGTTTCAACGACAAGTTTGGCAGCAACTGCGCGCGATTCCTTATGGCGAAACATATTCCTACAGCGAAGTCGCCGCGGCCATTGGTCAGCAGAAAGCAGTTCGCGCGGTTGCGCGCGCCTGCGCGACCAATCCCGTGGCGCTGGTGATTCCGTGTCACCGAGTCATTCGCGAGGACAAGAGTCTGGGCGGTTATCGCTGGGGACTGGAACGGAAAAAGAAATTGTTGGAAACGGAAAGAACGCAAGCTAAGTAGGGACAGGCATTCTTGCCTGTCCGGTTTCTTTCCATTAGATCAAGCCACAGACAAGAATGTCTGTCCTACTCTAATTTTCTCGCTGCGCTGGACCAGGGCCATCCTCAGGGCTCTCCACCAGTCCCGCTTTCACTGGGTTCCGCTCGATGTACCTCATGATTCGATAAAACTCGTCTTCGCTTCGGACGGCGTGATCAAGAGATTTTTCCAGTGAGGCCGACAAACAGGAGTGTCTGTTCTATACAAGGTGCCTTGTAACTCAACTCAAAGAGAAAAACAACATTGTCTATCCGACAGCTTGTGCATTCGTGAGAACGGGACAGACAGGAATGTCTGTCCTACCTCAAGCCGGGGCAACCTTCGCAGCACAATCCTCCCCTAAGCTATCGGAATCGCCACTAGAGAACGGCCGGAACTCCTCAGTTCGTAAGGCGTGTTACAGCATGAAACATCTTCGTAAAGCAGCATCATGGCGTTAAGATCCGTAGCGCCGCTTAGTTTCTGATGAACTCCAATGCCCAGGAGATTATTCATTGTGACGAGGCCGCCCGCCACACCATATTCTCTTGGTGAAAACGCAGGAGGTTTTCTGATGCGTCAATCAACAGCCGTGCTTTTCGTTATCTTCATCTGTCTTGTGCCGAGTGAATGGGCCAAAGCGCAAATCGATTCGCTCCAGCCCGGTATTACGATTGAGCATGCGCTGGCGCGCGGCCAGAATCACAGCTTCAGCGTCAACCTGGAACAGGATCAGTTTTTGCAACTAGTGGTGGATCAGCACGGCATCGACGTAATCGTTCGGGTGTTTTCTCCTGAAGGCAAAAGCCTTGGAGAATTCGATAGCCCCAACGGGAACGAGGGCCCGGAGAACGTTTCGGTGATTTCTGTTATGGCTGGTGTCTATCGCATCGAAGTGGCGCCGCTCGGTCAATTCGAGAATGTGCCGCCGGGCCGTTACGAAATAAAAATTGTCGAGCTTCGCCGCGCGACCGAGCAGGAGTTGCAAGCGGGCAAGAATCAGGAGCTCCTCAAGGCGAGGGGACTCGCTCTGCTGAGGGAGGTAGCGGATAGTCTCTCGGAGATTCGTCTGCCACAGACACGCGTGCGAGCCCAGTTGCAAACTTCCCAACTGCTTTGGCCTTCTGACGAAAAACTTGCCGCGAAGTTAGTTGGCGACGCAATGGAAGGAGTCAGGGAGTATCTGGCCAGTGTTGATACACTTGACCAGGATTACTACCAGACCTACCAGTTGGCGATGCAGCTTCGCCAGGAAGTTGTTCAGGTTTTGGGCCCACACGATCCGGAGACGGCCCTGGGCTTTCTTCGTACCACGCGCACGCTCACCAGCCCCGAAGCCGGGCAAAACAATAGCCAGTGGGATCAAGAACTACAGCTCGAGCTTTCGCTGGCAAGCCAAATCACCGCCAGGGATCCAAAACGTGCGGTCCAGCTTGCAGAGAACACTCTCAAAAAAGGATATTCGTCCAGCCTGATTGAAATTATCAGCAGGTTGCGCGCCACTGAGCCGGAACTGGCGGCGAAGCTCGCGAAGGAGATCGCCGCGAAACTGCAGGGCGAGAAGCTGCTAAAGAATCAGGAGGCGTCCAACCTTGCCATCATGTTGCTGCGGGTGGCCAACTCTCCAGTCAGAAAGTATCAGACCTCTATTAGCGCTTCTCCACCAGCGAAGACAGAGACAACCCTCTTGTCTGAGCAGGAGTACAAAGATCTATTTGAGAAGACTCTTGCCGAAGCCCTTTCCTACAACGCGCCACCCAGCAACTACTATTCGCCCGAAAAAAATTCTGCGCAGAATATTCTGAACTCACTGAGGTCGATGACTCCAGAAATGACCGTGTATGCGCCAGCGAGCCTTGCGGTCGTTGAGAAGAGGGTCGTTGAACTCAATACATCTTCCGACCCTCAAAGCGCTCGCTGGCAAAAGTATCAGGAGGGGATCAACGGCGGCACGCTGGATGAGAGTCTGGAAGAGGTTGGCCGGGCGCCGCGGGAAATGAGAGAGCAGCTTTATCAGCAGGTGGCCCAAAAGGCCTTGAGCCTGGGAGACCTTCCCCGCGCCAGGCAAATCCTGAAGGATCATGTTTTTAATCCTTCCCAGCGCCAGCAGGCGTTGTCCAATTTGGACCAGCAGGCAATTCAAATGGACGTCTCGAAAGGCGGGATTGAAGATGCCCTTCGGGGTGTTAGCAATCTTCGCACGTCTAAAGAGCGGGCAATGATTCTCAGCCAAATAGTCAATCAGATTGGACCTGGGCGGAAGAGAGCAGTAGCTCTGGACCTTCTGGAGCAAGCTCGCAACATGGTTGGGGTTTCGACGCGGGTAGAGAACCAGGAACAAATGAGTGCGCTCCTGGAGATCGCGCGGGCGTTTTCGCGGTACGATTCCAAACGCGCATTCGAAGTAATTGAGCCGCTGCTGGATCAGTTCAATGAGATGAGCGCAGCGGCGCTGGTCTTAAATGGGTTCGGACAACAGTACTATCAGGACGGAGAGTTGGCGATGCAGAATGGAAGCAGTGTGGCTAATACGGCCAACCAGTTAATCCTTGCCTTAGGTACGTTAGCCACCTCGAATTTTGATCGGGCGAAGGCTGGGGCTGATAGGCTCGAGCGGCCGGAAGTGCGGATCAACGTTTATCTGGCCATCGCTCAACAAGCGATCGGCGGGCAGGTAAACGGAGGAAGATCGGAGTTTAGGCGGTTCTAACGTTACGATGACGGAAAGAGAATAAATAACTGAGGCAGAAATCTATCCGCCGTTTACGTCTACAACAACGACGTTGGTAGCCAGGCGATCGAAAACGCGAAAACCTTGAAGCAAATGGTTAATGAGTGACTTGCTACTCAACCGTTACCGATTTCGCCAGGTTCCTTGGTTGATCGACATCGCAGCCACGACGCACGGCAATGTGATAGGCGAGAAGTTGCAGCGGAATGATCGACAGGATCGGGGAGAGCAAATCGCTCGCGGGCGGAATGTTGATAACGTAATTGGACTCCATAGCCGACATGCTGTCTCCTTCAGTCAAGACAGAAATGACTATGCCTTCGCGCGCCTTAACCTCGACGATATTTGAATGTGTTTTTTCATAACGAAGTTCAGACGAGCGATTGCCTTCCTCACGCGTGTTGATAAAAAGAACCGGCAGCCGTTCGTCGATCAATGCGTTTGGCCCATGCTTCATCTCGCCGGC
>DIYZ01000259.1:12806-31454 GCA_002427845.1 Chloracidobacterium sp. UBA6041
GGGAAGTTGATGCCGCGGCCAAGATAGAGAAAATCGGTAACGCGGAAAAACTCTTTTGAAAGTTCTTCAATATCGTCGGCTTCGCTCAACAGGTGTTCAAGTTTGACCGGCAACTCGGCGAGTTGCTGTGCATGATGCTTCGCCTCTTCAACCGACAGCGTGCCACGCAGTTCGCCCAGATATAGACCGAGCAGATACAGCGCGACCATCTGGGCGGTGAAAGCCTTGGTGGAGGCGACGCCTATCTCCGGACCTGCGTGCGTGAGAATCGTGCCATCGGCCTCGCGCACGATCATCGATCCCTGAACATTGCAGATCGCCAGGGCCTTAGCGCCAAGTTCCTTAGCCTCTCTCAACGCCGCGATCGTGTCGGCCGTTTCGCCCGATTGCGAGATGACCAGCAGCAGCGTGTTTTCATCCATCACCGGGTCGCGGTAACGAAACTCCGAGGCATAGTCGACATCCACCTGAATGCGAGCAAGCTGCTCAATCATGTACTTACCCGCCAGGCCGGCATGCCAGGACGTGCCGCACGCAGCGATCTTGATGGAAGTGAATCGTTTAAAGTCGGCTTCGGTAATGTTCTTCATCGCGTCGAGAAAAACACGGCCAGTGTCCAACGAGATGCGGCTCTGCATGGTGTCGCGCACGGAACGCGGCTGCTCATAAATCTCTTTGAGCATGAAATGTTTGAAGCCACCTTTTTCCGCCATGATCGGATCCCAGGTGATGCGCTGGATAGTAGGCTGAACAGAATTGGCTTCGAAGTCGGTTACGCGCACCGCGTCTCTATTGATAATGGCCATCTCGCCGTCGCCGAGAAAAAAGACGTCTCGCGTGTGTTGCAGAATTGGCGGAATATCGGAGGCTACAAAAAACTCGCGATCGCCGAGACCAATTACAACTGGCGGTCCCTGCCGTACCGCTATGATCATGTCCGGCTCGTCAGCGTTAATAATCGCCAGCGCAAAGATGCCTTTGAGGTCCAGCATCGCGCGACGCACGGCCTTTTCAAAATTGTGATGTTCTTTCAGATACTCTTCGATTAGGTGGGCGATGATTTCAGTATCCGTTTCAGTCACAAACTGGTGATCGGTCTTGCGCAGTTGCTCTTTGAGTTGGAGATAATTTTCGATGATGCCGTTGTGAACTACGACGATGCGGCCGGTGCAATCGCGATGGGGATGAGCGTTTTCTTCAGTCGGCCGGCCGTGAGTGGCCCAGCGTGTGTGGCCAATGCCGTAGGTCCCGTCGAGCGGACTTAGCCGGATAACTTCCTCGAGGTTACGTAGTTTTCCTTCGGCCCGTCGTATTTCGAGATCGTGGCTTTCATTGACCACCGCGATGCCGGCCGAGTCGTAGCCGCGATACTCGAGCTTGCGCAGGCAGTCAATGATTAACGGCACAACCTGCTTGTTTCCAACGTAACCAACAATCCCACACATATATTTTCCCCGATTGATAAGAATAGTAATCAGCAGTCAGCAACTAACGATCGACTACACCCTTATTAACCATCCCCGTTCTTAAGTTTCTTTTTAACGACTGCGGGAACACCTGCGACAAGCGTGTCGGGCGGCACGTCCTCGGTGACGACGGAGCCGGCGGCAGTCACCGAACCGCGCCCAACTCTGACCGGAGCCACCAGCATTGTATCGGAACCGATTCGCACGTCGTCTTCGATAATCGTTGGATGCTTGGTTTTGCCATCGTAGTTACAAGTCACTGTGCCGGCGCCAATATTTGTTCTCTCACCGATGGTCGCATCACCCAAATAAGTAAGATGCATTGACTTTGAACCACGGCCAATGCGCGACTTTTTTACTTCCACAAAGTTACCGACAATGGCAGTGTCTTCGAGCACTGTATTCATTCGCAGGTGAGCGAAGGGACCGACCGCACAGTTTGAACCAACTTCCGAATCAATAATCACGCAATGATCCTTAATGAAGACGTCGTTTCCCAAATGCGAGTTTGTAATCCGCGTCCCGGACCGAATTTCACAACTGTCGCCGAGAGTGGATTTTCCTTCAATCGCGACGTCCGGATAGATGATGCAATCCTTGCCGAGCGTCGCCTCAGCGCTAATGTAGGTATGCGAAGGATCCAGAAAAGTTACACCGCCCTCGACCATAAGTTTGCGAATGGTGTTGCGGCGCCGCAGATTTTCAAATTCCGCCAGCTCAGCTCGGGTGTTAATGCCGGAAACCTCGCGAGCGTCACCATGCAGATAAACGTCCACCTTCTCGCCGTCAGAGAGAAGTATTTGAGGAACGTCCGTTAGATAATACTCGCCTTGCTTATTCGTGGGCTTAACACGTTCGAGCGCGGCAAACAACTTCCGGCTCGCGAAACAGTAGATTCCCGAGTTGATCTCTTTTATCTGCTGTTCTTCAGAGATCGCGTCTTTCTGCTCGACTATACGAATGAATTGACTGCCTTCATCGCGGACAATGTGGCCGTAACCTGTCGGGTTTTCAAGCCTGACGCTCAGAATGGTGCACGCGGCTCCGCTTGCTCGATGTTTCTCAATGAAGTTTTTCAAAGTCTCCGAGTGAATCAAGGGCACGTCGCCTGACAGCACGAGCACGACAGACTCGGAGTCTTCGAGTAGCTTGCGCGCGGCCATAACTGCATCGCCTGTCCCGCGCTGTTCGCTTTGCGTAACAAACTCCGCCCGGTCGCCGACTTCCGTCTCGACGGCGCGCTCGACATCGGCGGCCTCATGGCCGACAACTACATAGATTTTTTTCGGGTTGAGTGATGCCGCTGCACGGCAAACGTAGGTGATCAACGGTAAACCACCCAGTTCATGCAGAACCTTCGCACGAGCGGACTTCATTCTAGTTCCTAGTCCGGCGGCGAGAATGAGTACGTCAAGCGATTGGTCTTGTGGGCGAGTCTGCAAAAGCGGGTCTTTATCCATGAGTTATGCGGGGACAGCCGGTTGCGAGAAAGCTTGCTGCCTGCAGGTAAGCACTACGCGAGCCAGGACAGCGGAGTCGTGCCGCACCTTTTCACCCTCTTCCAGAAGGTTGGCACGAATAACCACGGTTGTTTGGTCCAGCACGCTGGCGATGGAATCAACCGAGTCGTCGTCTATTCCTATCTGGTACGCTCCTTCAAGCGCATAACGCTCAGCCTGCTCGGTGGTGATGCGCCGGTCGTTCACAATCACAAAGTCAAAATGAATTTCTGGTGCGTAAGTCTTTATCGTTTCCAGATGCTGCCGCGCCGAATAGTTATCCGTCTCGCCCGGCTGCGTCATCAAATTACAAATGAATATCTTCGTTGCGCGGCTTTCCCCGATTGCACCTGACACTCGCGCCACGAGCAGGTTTGGCAAGATGCTGGTGTAAAGCGAGCCTGGCCCGACGGTAATAACATCGGCCGCTCGGATTGCCTTCAATACTTCGGGAAGCGGCAGACACTGTTCGGGCTCCAACCGCAGGTGATGTATGGCCGCGCGAGATGCAGAAATTTGAGTTTCACCTCGCACCACAGTTCCATCTTCTAGTTCAGCAACCAAGCGCACGTCGCTGATCGTTGCCGGGTAGATGTGGCCTTTGCTCGCCAACACTTCCGACGACAACCGCACGGCTTCAGTGAAGTCGCCAGTCACCTCCGTGAGGGCCGCCAGAAACAGATTGCCAAAGCTATGTCCGCCGAGTTCGCCTTTTCCCCGAAAGCGATAACGAAACAGGCGCGAAAGTAAATTCGAATCCTCTGAAAGCGCAATCATGCAATTGCGAATGTCACCCGGCGGCAACATTTGCAACTCTTCCCGTAGTCGGCCAGAGCTGCCGCCGTCGTCAGAAACTGTGACAATAGCGGATAGATTCTCAATCGAGAGACTGTCAGGTTCATCTGCTCCCACCAGGCATTTCAGTCCGGACAGTAGCGTCGAAAGGCCGGTGCCTCCGCCCAGTGCAACAAAGTTAAGACCGCGGTTTTCTTTCGACATAGAATGCAACTCTAGCTCTCCGGGATTGTGGCGTCAGCAAACGTCATCGGCAGAATCATACCTAAAAGGAGTAGGGTTTGAAACTGTGCAGTCGTACTGAAAGAAGAAGCGCGGGGTTACACTTCGATCTGGAAGATATTAAAGGCGGGGTTGAAAGATCAACCTGTCAAAGTCGGGATCATTTCGAAGTGAGGTCAAATCTTGATCGTGCTGAGCACGAACTCGAAGGGTCGGCTGAAGATCCAGCGCTCGCTGGAGCGACTGAAGGGCGAGGTCAACAGATCCCAGGCGTGCGCGTGTTGCTGCCAGTCCGTAGTGGATATGCGCGGCTTCCGGTTCACGCTTAAGTGCCCGTTCAAACATTTCCTGAGCAGCGACGTATTCGCCCCTATTGAGTTCGATGACGCCGCGATCGTAAAGCGAGTCGGCATCGCGGGGGAGCATGCTGTCTGTGCGTAGGCGAGAATCCGCAACCGCAAGATAAGTGCGCGAACGTGCCGCTACTTCGGAAACTTGTGAATACTTATCGAGCAGCGCACGAAACTGATTACGCGCTTCACCGAAGCGACCACGCGTGAATTCCTTGTGTGCGCGTTCGAATGCCTTCAACGCCGCGGATTCATCTACTGTAGGTTGGCGCGGAGATGACTGAATGACTGGTGCGGGTCGTTGTGCACGCGCTGCGGCAAGCTTTTGAGTCGTTTTGACTCTTGGCTCGACCACTTTCTTGTGTGTGGCTACCACTGACTTTCGCCGAGTTAGCTTGCGTGCCTGGGCCTTCTTCGCTGGGCGTTGTCTCGGAGCAACGACTTTTTTCTTTGGAGCAGCAGCCTTTCTCTGCGATTTAACCACTTTCTTTTTCACCAGAGTCTTTTTGGTCGCCTTGCTCTTCACTGAGACTCTAGCTCTTGCGATTTTTCTTGAAGCTGTCTTTTGGGCAACCGCTCTCTTCGCCTTAGGGCGGGCAGCCTTCGGGCTTGTCGCGCGTCTTTTTGCCGCGGACTTCGTGGACAAGCGGTGAGCGGTCGCACGTGACGTTGAACGTCTCAGACCTTTTGTGACTGCACTCATTGCGAAGCTAAGGATGAAAGGGCAAATGTGGCTCAGGCACTCTGGAAGTTGCGGTGGGAGAGTAACATAGGCTCTCCTCTAAATCAACGCGAAAAGAGGAGTTGCGGCCATAAAGTAGGCCTCTCTTAGTCGGTTACGCAGCATTGTGTCAAACAACGGAAAACACTTGAAGCACATTGTTGGCTATGTTAGAGTGCCTTGCGGCTTACGAGTGCGTTCTACAACGCCGCAATCAGGGACCGGAGCAGCCAAAAAACCGCTTTAGTTTCAGTTTCGATAATCGAAAGCCACCGTTTCTCAAACCATTGCCCGCCAGTAGTCCTAGCCTCCTTAATTTTCAAAGAAAGCTTTATCAATGGCAGACACGCCCATATTGCTCCGTGAGCGTCAATATCACCAGCTCAAAGCTGTGCTGGCACGACTGCGAATGGACTCGGCTGCTCGCGTGGTCTTTCTCGTCGATAAGGACGGTCAGGAGATCGCCTCCCAGGGCGAAATCGGCACTCTCGATACGACGAGCCTTGCCTCGTTAGCAGCGGGTAATGTCGCTGCAACGGGCGGCATGGCACAGCTCATCGGCGAGAAAGAGTTTCCGACGCTCTCCCACGAAGGCGAAAGGGAAAGTATCCACATCTCCGTCATCGGGCGACTTTTGTTAATCGTCGTTTTCGACGAGCGCTCGAGCCTGGGCCTTGTGAAGCTGAGAAGTAAGCAAGTCTCCCAGCAGTTGTCGGCCTTGATTGACGAGATTGCGCAAGCTGATTTTGGTGATGAGGATTCGCCCTTCGCCGAAATAACGGACGCCGACATCGATAGTCTTTTCAAATAAACAACCGCAAGAGTAAGTGCCTTATGACCTTTATCAACTACGCCTCCCGAGAAATCAACTGCAAGATTGTTTACTACGGTCCCGGTCTTTGCGGAAAGACTACAAACCTGCAGCACATTTTTGAAGCCACCGCGCCGCAGGCACGAGGAAAGCTGATCAGTCTGGCGACGGAAACTGATCGAACGCTGTTCTTCGATTTTATGCCGCTGGAATTAGGCACCGTGCGAGGTTTCAAAACTCGGTTTCATCTCTATACGGTTCCGGGGCAGGTTTTTTATGATGCCTCGCGCAAACTCATCCTGAAGGGAGTCGATGGAGTTGTATTCGTTGCCGACTCGCAAGAGGAACGAATGGATGCCAACGTCGAGTCGCTATACAATCTTGAAGAAAATCTTCAGGCGCAAGGTTATGATCTCATGAAGCTGCCCTACGTTCTGCAACTGAACAAGCGCGACCTCCCAAACGTCGTACCCGTGGCCGAACTCACGGCCGAACTCGGGCGGAAACAAGAGCCTGTTGTTGAGGCGGTTGCTTCGACTGGCGCCGGGGTCTTTGATACGTTGAAGGCTGTGGCTAAGCAGGTCTTGACGGAACTGCGCAAGAGTTAGAGTGGAATCAATCCAGGGATTTGATCATCAACAAGCCATCCCCACCGTTTGAATAATACTTTGGCAATCGTTGAGTGATTGCATAGCCTAAGCTTTGATAGAGCTTTTGGGCCGCGATATTAAGCGACCTCACTTCAAGTCGCACCATGCGGACATTGCGCAGTCTAAAACCCTTCTCAACTTCTGCCATGAGCCTTTTTGCCAGATGCCGCCGGCGATGATCGGGAGAAACACCTACCGTCGTTATATGTCCCGTGTGATCGGGTTCAATCAAGCCAATAACAAATCCGACCATCGTGCCGGACGGAGTAGTCACGCGGTAAGAAACCGCCTCAGGAGCCGTCAAAAGGTATTCGAAAGTTTCACGACTGTAAGCTTCGCCATCAACAAAGCAACGCTGATCGAGTCGCCAACAATCGTCCAGGTGGGAAATCGTGAGCGGGCGGATGTCATAACGCAGGCCAGCGGCGGCCGGCACGGCTCTCTCCGGTTCGACCGGGTACTCGTCGGCAGCCGGCGACCACCAGCGCGAGCGAATTTTCTTTAATACAGCCATTGGATTCAGTAAGTCATGACTTCGCGGTTGTGACCTAGTTTATCATCTTCGTTTTATTGAGCACTAGAACACAAGCATACAATCGCCGTAACTGTAGAACCGAAAGCGCGCCGCAACCGCGTGGCGATATGCGTTGAGAGTAAAATCGCGGCCGGCGAAAGCGCAAACCAACAGAAGCAAAGACGAGCGTGGCAAGTGGAAATTTGTTAACAACGCGTCAACGACGCGAAACTGAAAACCCGGCTTAATTGTCAGTTCCGTTGCCCGTCTTCCCGGCTCAGTCCTTCCCTCGATATTTACTGCCGATTCCAGCGCGCGTGTAGTGGTTGTGCCGACGGCAATCACTCGACCGCCTTCCGCACGAGTCGCGTTAATCACGCGCGCAGCATCATCGCTGATGTTGAAAGACTCCGAGGCGACATGGTGCTGCTCAATGTTGTCTACGCGCACCGGCTCAAATGTTCCGTAGCCTACGTGCAAGGTTATCTCGACTACTTTCGCTTCCCGCGCCAGTAGTGATTGGATGGCTGGCGCAGTGAAATGAAGTCCGGCCGTCGGCGCGGCAATCGCTCCTTTTTCCCGCGCATAGACTGTTTGATAACGCTCGTCATCCTGAACCGTCGTTCCTGAGGGACGCTTGATGTAGGGTGGCAGAGGCGTCTGTCCAAGTTCGTTCATGACCTCGTCGAGCGGCATATCGCCTGCAAATTTCAGATGCCTGAATCTTTTGTCTGCGCATTCCGCCACTTCGGCGCGCAAATTAGAATTGCCAAAGCGAAGGCGCGCGCCCTGTCTTAGTCTGTGGGCCGGCCGCACCAGGGCTTCCCAAGTCGACGATTCCAGCTCGCGAATAAGGAGCACTTCAACGCGTCCGCCGGAAGGCTCGCGCTGTCCAATGAGTCGCGCCGGAAAGACTCGCGTGTTGTTGATCACAATTACATCAGCAGCGCGTACGTAATCCGACAGTCGTTCAAATTTGGAATCTTGCCAGGTTTGTTCGGCGCGATCTAGTACGAGCATGCGCGAGGCATCGCGCCGCTCGAGGGGTTGCTGCGCAATCAGTTCTTCCGGAAGGTCATAGTCGAAATCCGAGAGATGCATTTCAAGGTGTCAGAGGTAACTGACTGGGAGTCGGGAAATGCGGATGCTCGCGGTGAAATACCGCGGTAAGCTGCGCGCCAAACAGAAGGATTAAACTCGAGACATAGCTCCAGGTTAATACAGCCACAACCGCGCCGACCGATCCGTAGATCTGATCGTAGTGAAAATAATTCAGAGCCCAGGCAAAGAGATACTTCGCGAATTCCCACAACAAGCCGCCGATGATGGCTCCCGGCAGAGTGTCCAGCAAATTGACTTCGGCCTTCGGCACGAACCGATAGACGACCACAAAGAGCGTGACTGTTATCAAGAAACTGGCAATCGCGAAAACGCCTTGCCAGAATACGCTGCCTGCCGAGAGTAGTAAGGGATAGAGGGCCGCCTGCCGCGGGGAAATTCTGCCCGCCATCTCTCGGAGTCCTACCACTAGCGAAGTGACTAAGACAGAAAACGCCAGAAGCAGCCCAACGATTCCGATCATTCCGATAGTCAGCGCTCGGCCATGCCAAAATGTGCGCGAAGTCGATTCCCAAATGCGGTTGAGCGCGCGTTCGATGACGGCAAAAACCCATGAGCCCGCCCAAAGAGTAACGATGACGCAGGTAATGATGGCGCCAGTTCCCACCGAAGACATTGAGCGGATGGTTTCGCGCAGGAATTTGCCCGAGCCGGGATAGACTTCCACGGCGTGGGTTAGCAACTCAGTGGCGGCGTTAATGCGGTTTCCGAGGACCAGCATTAACAGCAGGGCAGGAAAGAGGGCCATCAAACCGAAATAGCTCATGGCCGCAGAGGAAGTGAATAGGTCGTTTTCATGAAACTGATGTAGCGAGTGGCTCAAAATTGAGCGCCACGGCCCGCGATTGCGCACGCCGAAAGAATGTCTGGAGAATGAGGAGAGCCTTCTCATTGAAAAATCAGAAACCTAACTGCAAAGCGAGCGATTGAAGCACACCCCAACAAATTCTTCACGGAGAATCGAACAGGCTGGGTTTGACCGTACTGGAAGGGGTAATGCCGTAGTGTTTATAGGCCCGGGGAGTAGCTATGCGACCACGACGAGTGCGGTCGAGAAACCCGATTTGAATCAGATAAGGCTCGATTATTTCTTCGATTGAATCTTTTTCTTCGTGAATTGACGCAGAGATAGTGCCGATGCCGACAGGTCCGCCGTCGAACTTTTCAATTATTGCCAACAGGAATTTGCGATCTCTTTCGTCAAGTCCAAACTCGTCCACCTCCATCCTGTTCAATGCATCATTTGCCACTTCCTGCTTGATGCGGCCGTCGTAATCTACCTGGGCGTAGTCTCGAACTCGTCGCAGGAGGCGATTCACAATACGCGGTGTACCTCGCGAACGTTTGGCGATTTCGTGCGCGCCCTCCTCGTCTATTTCCACCTGGAGGATTTGAGCGGAGCGCTTGCAAATCACCTCTAAATCCTCGGGCGGGTAAAAATCCAAGTGAAAGGTGATTCCAAAGCGGTCGCGGAGTGGCGCCGTAAGCAGACCGGGACGCGTGGTCGCACCGATCAGTGTGAATTTTTCCAGCCGTATCTTTTGAGTGCGCGCCACCACACCCTGCCCGATCATGAGGTCAAACTGATAGTCCTCCATCGCGGGGTATAGCTTTTCTTCGATGGCGGGATTGAGACGATGTATCTCGTCGATAAAGAGCACGTCGCCTTTTTCCAGGTTCGTCAGTTGCCCAACCAGGTCGCCTGGGATTTCAATCGATGGTCCGGCCGTCGAATGCAACACGGCTCCCATTTCCTGGGCAATGATGTTTGCCAGGGTAGTTTTACCAAGTCCCGGCGGGCCCGTTAGAAGCACGTGGTCGAGCGCTTCTTTCCGGTTCAAAGCGGCTTTCATATAGACGCGAAGATTCTCTTTCACCTGCCGCTGGCCTATATAGTCCGCGAGCCTGGTGGGACGAACAGTCAATTCAAATTGCTGTTCATCGTCACTTATCGCTGTATCGCTCACGCGTGCTGGTCCTTCAGTCGACATAATTTTTGTAACGCAAACTGTTAGTTTGCGGCGGCGCAAGCAGGCAGTCAGGTCAGACGCAAACTAACAGTTTGCGTTACACCAGCCTAAGCCTTTGCCAGCTTGCGCAAACTGCGTCGCAAGATCAACTCCACTGAAATATCGCCACCTTCGTCGATAGCCGACGTTACTGCTTTTTCCGCGGCACTCCTTTGATAACCCAGATTCAACAGGGCGGAAAGCACGTCTGAGCGCATCGAATCTTCGCTGGGAATCGCCTTGACAGACGAAGCTTGCGTGCCCAATTCTTCTTCAAGTTCGGAGGATGAAAGCGAGGCGACTTTATCACGTAGTTCCATGACCAGGCGTTCGGCAGTTTTTCTGCCAACACCAGGGATCAAAGTCAAACGGGCGAGATTGTTTGTTCTGATTGAGGCGATCATCTCATCTGCGCTCATTCCCGACAGCAAAGTTATTCCCAGTTTTGGGCCAATGCCGCTGACCGAGATTAATCGCAGAAAGAGTTCGCGTTCGCGGGCCGTCTTGAAGCCGTAGAGCTGGAGCGCGTCCTCGCGAACATGTGTATAAACGCGTAACTGCACCTTCGAGCCGGGCTCTTCGAGATCATAAAACGTGGAAACTGGGATTGTGATTTCGTAACCAACGCCATTGACGTCGAGGATCACCGACGTTGCTTGTTTGGAAAGAAGAGTGCCGGACAAATGTGCAATCATTGGCGAAGGTTTTCTGAAAGGTCCTGAAGCGTAGAACGGCGCGATTGTAGTTGATGGATATAGCGTTCGCAACACAGAGAACTATCGAACGAGGACATCCAAGAATCGACGGCTTACCATTAACATTGCATTGGGTCTATACTGGACTACCAGGTTCTCTCGAAATGAAGTCAGAGAAGATTTCAGAATTAACCACCAACAGATTAAGCGTTTATCTCCGCTGCCTGAATACGCTTTCGGCGGCTGGCATTAAGAGCGTTTCGTCGCAGGCACTTGCCGAACAGTTCAATCTTAATTCCGCCCAAATCCGAAAAGACCTTGGCTATTTCGGAGAGTTTGGCGTTCGTGGCGTTGGGTATTACGTCGAGGATTTGCGCGAGCACATCACGAAGATTCTCGGTTTGGACAAACCACATCGCGTGGGCATTGCCGGCGCGGGCAGATTGGGAACAGCGTTGGCGGATTACAAAGGATTCGGAAGATCAAACTTCAGTGTGGTAGCGCTCTTTGATAACGACGAAGCGAAGATCGGGCGCCGCGTCGGCGGGGACAAGCTTGTTATTCAGGATGTGAAAAAGATCCCGCGCCTGGTAAGCGAAGAAGGGATCGATGTGATGGTCATCGCCGTACCGGCGCGCGTTGCACAAAAAGTACTTAACCAGATCATGTCGGCGGGCATCAAGGCTGTTCTAAACTTTGCACCTGCGTCGCTCCATGCCCGGCTCGACGTCAAGGTTAAGACGGTTGACCTAACGACGTCTCTGGAATCACTGTCTTATTTCCTGGCGCGACCGCAGATTAATACAGTGACAAACCCGCAATATAAATCGCAACTGGACGAACCAGCGGAACTCAGCGAGCACAAGTTGCAGTAAAGTCTCGGCGAAGGTATGGACGAAAAAACCGCCAGGCGCGAAATCGTAAACATTGGCCGTCTGTTGTACGAGCGTAGTTATGTCGTTTCGTCAGACGGCAATGTCAGCGTGCGCCTTGATGATGGCCGGATCGTTGCTACGCCGACGATGATTTGCAAAGGCCGCATGACCGAGGATTCACTCGCCGTGACAGACGCGGCAGGCAGAGCGCTGGGAGATCGCCGGCCTTCAAGCGAACTCGCTATGCATTTGTTGATCTACCAGGAACGGCCGGACGTTAAGGCCGTTTGTCATGCCCATCCGCCGCACGGCACCGCTTTCGCCGTTGCTGGCCTGGCAATCGATCAACCAATTCTTTCGGAAGTAATTCTCACTCTCGGATGTGTGCCGCTGGCTGCTTATGGCACTCCCTCGACCGACGAGTTGACCGACGCAATGCGACCATTGGTGAAACATCACAATGCGCTACTCATGGCCAACCACGGCGCCGTCGCTTACGGAACGGATTTGTGGCAAGCCTTTGATCGACTGGAAACGTTGGAACACACAGCGCGCATCGCCATACTTGCGCGCCTGCTCGGCGGCTCAAAAAACCTGCCGGCGGACGCGATTGAAAAGTTAATCAACGTGCGCGAGGCTGCGGGTTATCTTGGTGAAAGCGCGCGTTGCCAGGCTTGTGGCTATCTGCACGAGACGCAAATGACGTGTCCCAGCGGTGATCGCCCCGCGCCGACAAGTTATTACGATCAGTCTGCAACAAACGGCTCGGGGAAGATCGCGCTCACCCGCGAAGAGTTAGTTGAACTCTTGACGCAGGCAGTCAGTCGAGGTGAACGGTAAATGGTGAATGGTAAATGGTCGGAAAGTCGTCTACTATTTACCATTCACGATTTACCATTTACCGGTTAGAGGAGCAACTGCATGCAAGAAGCACTCGGCATGGTTGAAACCAAGGGTCTGGTCGCGATGATTGAAGCGGCCGACGCTATGGTTAAGGCCGCTAATGTCACCCTAATTGGCTACGAGAAGATTGGCGCGGGATTCGTTACGGCGATTGTTCGCGGTGACGTTGCGGCCGTCAAAGCGGCAACGGACGCAGGCGCTGCCGCCGCTCGTCGCGTCGGTGAACTCGTCAGCGTTCACGTAATACCACGCCCGCATGGCAGTGTTGATGATGCACTCCCCATTGGTAACCGCGGCTAAGCATGATCATCGCTCGCATTCTCGGGACGGTGGTCTCGACGCAGAAAGACGAACGTCTCTTCGGTAAAAAGTTGCTAATCGTACGTCCGATAAACGTCGATGGCAGCGACACGACGGGCTATGTAGTTGCCGTTGACACCGTGGGAGCGGGCTTTCATGAACGTGTCCTGGTAGTGGCCGGCTCAAGCGCGCGATTAGCCCAGGGAATGAAAGATACTCCGGTCGATGCCGCTATCGTTGGGGTAATCGACTCGGTTGACATCACAAAAGACTGAAGTATCGAGTCGCGAGTCCCGGGTCTCAAGTCAACTTGAGAATGGAACTTGAGACGTGGGACCCGCAACTATGCAGCTTGCTCGCGTTATCGGCACGGTAGTAGCAACCGTCAAGAACGACTCACTCGAGGGGCGCAAACTTCTCGTCGTTCAAACTCTGAACAAAGATTTGGAGCCTACGGGCAAGCCGATGGTTGCTGTTGACTCCGTCGGCGCCGGCGTCGGGGAGTTGGTGTTCTGGTGTCGCGGCAAAGAGGCGAGCTTTCCCTTCAAGAGGGAAGACACGCCTACTGATTGCACGATCATCGCCATCGTTGATTCGGATGCGCACGTGACACAAGGAAGTCGCCCATGATTCTCGCCCGCGTTCTCGGAAACATCGTCGCTACTAAAAAGAACCAGCGTTACGAGAGCGCCAGCATAATGCTTTGCCAGCAGGTGACTCCCGAGGGACAGGAAACGGCCACGACGGTGCTGGCGCTGAACGCGGTTGACGCGGGGGTTGGTGACACTGTCTTGATCGTGCAGGAAGGTTGGAGCGCCTCAACGACATCGACAGGCAAAGCGGGCGCAGCCATTGATTCTGCAATCGTTGGCGTAGTTGATTATGTCGATCTGCTGAAGGACGAGAAGTAGGAGAGACTTTCCTGTCTGTCAGGTAAGTAGGACAGACATTCCTGTCTGTCTTTGGAGTGTGACTACACGTCGCCGCTTTTCGAAAGCGCTGACAGGTCAGCGCAGCGTCCTACTAAGGAAGAAGATAGACCGGCAGGAATGCCTGTCCTACAAAATCAATGAGCACCGAATTAGATCAGGCTCGGGAAATCGCGGAGCGAATTGCTCGACGAGTATCCGGCAGTAATCCCCCGAGGCCCGAGCGGGCTCAGCCAAAGGCCGAAGTCAGCGCCGAGCTTGCCGCTGTCCGCGCTGGTCTGAGCGAACTCCAAAGAAAAATTGCACAGCTTGAGGCGAAGGTGAGTTCCGAACCTACGGAGTGGTCTGGCGAAAGAACCGATTTTTCCTATGATAGTCCCTCGCGCATCGACCCGCGCACCCCTCCAACAGACGCGCGGATACAGGCCTTTGATCAGCATGCGCGGCCCGTTCCCTTGACCCACTCGCCCTGGCTTGCGGGCGTCAACGCAACAATCTCACATCCGAGTCAGGAAAAATTTGGGGTGGAAGAAGCAGTCGTCTCGGAACTCGTAGACTATTTCGAGAAAGGAAAAACGTGCAGCGTTGAACCCGGCGGCAAGCCCTGCGACCATTGCGCCATGTGCAGCTCGCGCGGCTTTTAACAAACTGAATCTTCTCAATAATCGAGTTAAGAAACGAAGAGGCCGCCCGAAGGCGGCCTCTTCGTTTCCTACGAAATGCCATTGGACAAAAGCCGGCTTACTTCGCTGGCGCCGGGCTTTGATTCGGGCGCAGGCTGTTTGAATCAATCTTGGGCACCTGATTGGCGCCTTCTTCGGCTTTGAAGTAAGGCTCTTCTTTGAAGCCAAACAGCTTTGCGGAAATCACGGTCGGAAAACGCGCGCGCGTCGTGTTGTAATCCTGCACGGCTTCGTTGTAGTCCTTGCGTGCCGTGGCGATGCGGTTTTCGGTTCCCACCACTTCGTCCTGCGCCTTCAGGAAATTTTCGTTTGACTTCAACTGCGGATACTGCTCCTGCAAGACTAACAGCCGGCCGATCGTGCCGCCAAAACTATTCGCCGCGTCAATCACGGCCTGTTTTTGTTCCGGAGTTTTGTCGCCCGACTCTCCCTGAGGCGCTTGTTGCGTGGCATTTAGCAGCCTGGAGCGCGCTTCCGCAATCTTGCCAAATACCTCCTGCTCCTGCACGCCCGCAAGCTTGGCCGTTTCAATCAGGTTATTCAGCAAATCAGCACGACGTTGCAGTTGTGTTTCCACGTTGGCCCACTTTCCCTTTACGTTCTCGTGTTTGACCGTGAGCGTGTTATAGCTACAGCCGCTGGCCGTCGCCGCCACGAAAAAAACCAAAGCCAGTAATAGTCGTCGTTGAGTCATTCTAATTTCTCCTCGGGCTACGCTTGATCGAATTCATCTACCACCTGGATAACGCGGTCGAGCTGGTCCATGTAAGCGGCAAAGATGTCGTTCGCTTCCTTTTCGGTCGCGGGCAAATAGTCGCTGGCACGAAACGCAAAGATTTTCTCAAACGGTTCGGCGTTGAGCCCGAACCGCCGGACCGTCGCCCTGACGCAATCGGGTTTGGCCACCGGAGCATCCTCGCCATGCAGCATGAGCACGGCGCGAAACAGCGCCGCAAAACTAGCCAGGCTGTCACTCATCAAGTCGCGTAACTTTTCAACTGAAACAGACGCGGGGATGTACATCCGACGAAGTTGAATCAGCTTGCTTCGCAATTCGTACTCGGTTTGATGTCGCAGATTGGCGTCGGAAAGTTTGAGGAACTCAAAGGGATCCTGCCCATAAAGCACGACGCGCGCCCTGGCCATCTGGTAAAACTCAATCGGAAAAACGTCTGCTGCGTCAGCCAATTCCTCGACAGTAAAATAGACAGGCAAAGGATGCCCCAGACGCCGCCACTCGCGCATCGGCGCCTGGGCCAAACGCAAATCTTCGGTCGTGATGCGCTTTAAGGTGATGAGCAGATTGTAATCAGAGCGCAATTCGACATGATCGCCGGCGGCGGCCGAGCCGTAAAGCACGACCGCAGCGAGATTCTCGCCGTGGGTCGCGTGCAGGTCCTTCAAGAGACCATTTAATGCGTGGTGAACAACCGTCTTAACCATCGTGTTTGTCTACGTGTGCGCTGATACTATCAGAGACATCCGGTGTTGTAGAACAAGAGAGCGTTAGTAGGTGGAAGGGACGATGCCTGTCCTACTACCAGCCGCCTCCCGCGCCACCACCGCCGAAGCTCCCGCCGCCACCGAAACCTCCACCGAATCCGCCCCCGCCTCCACCAAATCCTCCGCCGCCCCAGCCACTGCTGGAACCGCCCCAGCCACTGCCGCGGCTTCCCGAGTTAAGAAGCGAGCCCAGCAGAAATAGATTCAAACAACCACCGCCACCACCCTTACCGCCTCTCTTCGCTAGAGAAAGAACCAGTATGACTACGAAGATGATGATGATCAGAGTGCCGCACGGGCCGGAAAATCCGCTTGAGCCAGCACCGGTTCCCGTCTGCTGCGGCGCCTCGCGATATGCGTAGCTCTGGTCGATTCCTTCAATGTTGAAGCCGCGTTTCTCCGCGAGCGTCGCCACATAAGCTTGAATGGTGTCGTAGATGCCCTTGCTGTAGTTTCCTTTTTTGAACTCGGGCACAAGCCGTTCGCGCTGAATCTCTCCGACCAACCCATCATTGAGATCGCCTTCGAGATGATCGCTTACCTGCGTAAAGTATTTCCGATCCTTGATCGCAACGAGTAGCAGGAAACCGTTCTTCTCGCCGCCCTTTGACCCGATTCCAAATCCCCGGGCAACCGCCAACGAGTATTCGAAAATGTCCTGGCCACCGGTTGTGTCAACCGTAACAACGGCAAATTCAATATCGGCGCGCTGCTTCAGATTCAAGTAAATAGACTCGAGCTTCGTCCTGGTTTCGGGATCGATGACGTGGGCGTAATCAACGATCGGCGTGAATGGGGACGGCAGCGGAATCGGGGATTTGCCGGTTTGGCCGAGCGCGGTTGTTTGCGTGGCTGAGAAGAGGAGGGCATACGCAAATGCCAGGACTAGCACGCCACGGCGTGCGTTGGTATTCGACGAAACTCCTGGTAACGACAACAAGAACTATCCCTCGATCAACCTGTGCAAGAGATAGAAAAGAGCGACACCAACAAAAACGACAATTGAGACCGTCGGGTTTCTTTCTTCTTTGTGATTCACCTCGGGAATAAGGTCACTCGCCGCGACATAAAGTGTAACTCCGGCGGAAAAGGGCAGCGCGTAACCCACGGCGCTATTCATTCTAGTGTCCAAAAGTGCGACCGCGATAACTCCAGCGAGAGTGGCGGCTCCGATAGCCACCGTTGCCAGCAAGGCGGTTCGCGCAGACCTTCCGGAGGCCAGCATAATGGAAGCGACCGTGAACCCCTCCGGCATTTTATGTAAGAGGATGGCAATGAAAACCAGCAGACCCACTCGAAAGCTAACCAGAAACGCAGCGGCAATCGAAACGCCATCAAAGAAAGTATGGATCCAAAGTCCGCCGACTGCCGCATAAGCCGCGGAAGGTCGCATGAAAGATTCTGGATGTGTTTCCGCGCCGAAGTGAAAGTGGGGGGCGATCGTGTGCTCGAAGAGTTGAATAAGTAGGTAGCCACCCAGAAGCAGCGTCATCGCGCCAACTACTGCTTCAGCAGCGGGCTTACCCTGAAGATTAGTAGTCCAAATGCTGACACTCTCGGGCAGTATCTCGATGAAAATAGCAGCCAGCATAAATCCCGCGCCGAGGGCGACAAGATATTTGAGGAAGCGCTCCCCAAACCGGTGGGCACCCGATCTGATTAGCACAAATCCCCCTACGAGGTTCGCGCCGGCAGCCAGCAAGCCAAACAGAAGAAGCCCGACAAATCCTCCGGAATCGAGGTTCATTCAGTTGTTATTCAGACACAAATTCAGGAGCAGAAACATGGCGCGCCAATATACATCAAGGCCACGCGCGTGCCTATTCGGGAGTTTTGCAAAACCGATTTAGTGTCAGGGAGGCGTTGCGGTGGGCCGACAAGAGGCGAACACTAACTTCAGGACCAGAACTCACGAGTGCGAAAAACCTAAGAGTTTTACCGAAATTGCTATTGACAGCGAAAATGATGCGGCGTAGTATCCGGCTTGGGTGGTCGAAAGTGGTCGGAAGTGGGTCCAACCTCGTAGCTAGACCGATCATGAGTAACTTTTCCTGGAAAGGCCACCCGCTAACTCTATTGACCGGTCAACGACATGCTGCGGGGAAACTACACGGCCCGGATAGATGCCAAGGGTCGGCTTAAGGTGCCGACTCAATTTCGTCGCCTGATCGACGAGAAGCATGGCGGCGAATTTTACATAACAAGTCTTACCGGTGACAACGTTCGCATCTACCCACTACCGGAGTGGGAATTGATAGAGCAACGCCTTTCACTTTTGCCGACGATGGATCCGGCGCGGCGCAAGTTCCTTGATAGAACGAACTACTTTGGACAGCAGGCGACGATCGATGCTCAGGGACGCCTTTTGATTCATCCCTTGCTGCGCAAAAGCGCAGGGGTGATGGGAGATGTTGCCGTGCTGGGTTATCTGACGTACCTGGAGGTTTGGGAGCTCGATGTTTTCAAGGCCCGCATGCTCGCCGACCCCTATACGGAAGAGGACGAGGCGGCGATCGCAAAGCTGGGAATCTAGAAGCGTCATGAGTGATGAGTGATGAGTGATGAGCAGGACGCCAAACACGAGACCTTTTACTCATTACTCAT
>DIYZ01000182.1 GCA_002427845.1 Chloracidobacterium sp. UBA6041
AGAAATGTCGTCACAATTACGCCTGCAAGTATCAGCCGCTCCGGGGTCGCGCCGGCTCGGCCGCGCGCCAAACGATAGACGACAAATGTCGCAGCCAGTGCGCCCGCAAAGGCCATGGCCGGACGGCTCCATTCATGCGTGCCAAAAAACACCAGTGCTATCATTGTTCCCACTGCGGCACCGTTCGACACGCCAAGCAGGTAGGGTTCAGCAAGCGGGTTGCGCAAGAGTGCCTGATAACTCGCGCCCGCCGTGGCCAGGCACATGCCGACAGCCCCAGCCAGCAGAATGCGAGGCAAGCGAATATCCAGGAGAATTGCCCGTTGCTCCGGCGACAGCCCGCAGCCTGAACTTCCGCTCAGCGCACATAAGGACGACGCCAAAGGCAATCGTTGACTGCCCACGACGGCGGCACCGACGAGAATTAAGACGAGCACCAACAGCAACAGGCCACAGGTAACCAGCGTGCGACTCAACGTTGCGCGCCCGGCTTCTATTGCTAGCGAATGATTGCTCATGTTTCGGTGACTTAATTACTTGAACGCTTCAGGGTGCAATGCACGCGCCATCTCCTCCAGGCCATCAATCAGCCGCGGTCCCGGACGCGAAAGATGGTCGTCGTTAATCTTGTAGACGCGGTTGCTCAGCACAGCCGGGGAATTCCGAAGCGGAGCCGCTACGTTGAAGTTTGCCGACCCCATTGAACCTCCCGTAGGCAAAATGATTGCTTCGGGTCGGGCAGCCAGCGCCGCTTCGTCGCTAAAACGCGGGAATGCGCCCGGCACATCCGCAGTCACAGAGACACCACCGGCGCGCCGTACCAGGTCCGTTAAGTAAGCTTCGCGACCAATCGTGTACAGGGGTTCATCAGCGACTTGATAAAAGACTTTCAGAGGTTTGGTTGGACCAACAGCGGTTTCCACAGCCTGGGCGCGCCGGCGAAACTCGGCGACAACTTTCGCAGCCTGCTCGTGTTCTCCGAACACATCACCCAGCGTTTCGATCGAGCCCAACACTTCGTCGAAACTGCGAGGATTGGTGACATAAACCGCAATCTTTTGTTCATCGAGTTGCTTCGTGAAAGCTTCGAGCTGCGACGCAGTTGAAACCAAAACCACTTGCGGTTTCAGAGCAATGATGCGCTCAACACTCGGATGCATCGTATCGCCAACCTTCGCCACAGTCCTGGCTTCCGCCGGATAGTCGCAATAGGTGGTATTACCAACCAGCCGATCGCCCGCGCCTACCGCATAAACTATCTCGGTTAGGTTGGGAGCCAGCGAAACCACGCGCTCGATTTTCGCCGGCAGTGTGACTCTTCGGCCCGCCTGGTCGACAAACTCCCGCGTAGCAATTGTTGTTTCAGAAGATGCGGGCGTTGCAGAGCGCGAGCAGGCGACGAAAGCAAACGTCACTGACAGAAGCAGGGCCGCGCTCGCAATTCGGCTTAATCGGAAGTTTGAGAAGCAGTGTAGTAACAAAAAGTCCCGCCGATCTCCTGGTCCATCGCGAAAAGGAAACAGGCGGTCGGCGGGATCTTAATTGATGCTGGGGAACCCGTGCGGCCTGAACGCCTTTCCGCGAAGCGTTCAAAAGCTGCAAAGCATCTTGGGCAGGTCTCCTGGCTTAAAGAACTACTTGATTACGACTCCAGAGAGAAGTAAACGAGCAGTCTCATCACAGTGGCGCGACCGCACGGGATTTTCACCCGTTTCCCTATTCTCCCCACCAATTGGGGCACCCAGACACTTTCAAATACAAAGAACTTCTCGAATGACGCGGACGGTATCACGCGGTTGCGAGGGTGTCAAATATTGATCGCGGCAGCGCCTGCGGATCGAGAGAACTGTATACTGCCGACCTGGATTTCGATTATGTGCACAACTTCGCCGCGGACCTGGCCAATGTCCGTTTGATAGTCTGAAGTCTTACGCTTGCCCGTATGAGCTTGAACAACGAAGATACCGGCCCCGCGTCAGCGCTTCACCAGACCCCCACGGGGGTTTCCAGCGCATCATCCCTTCTGCTGTTCGTAGTTGTCGTGGTCCTCTTCGTTGCTGCAAGGCTTTGGCGGTTGACGGCGTCGTGTCTTTGGTTTGATGAAATCTTCAGTGTTCATGCAGCCCGGCATTCCTGGGCCAACATGATGCATTTCGTTGCTGCTGATATTATCCATCCCCCGCTCTTTTATGCTCTGCTCAAAGTGTGGGTCAGCCTGGGTGGTGAATCATTGCTATGGCTGCGTCTCTTCCCCGCCCTCATCAGCATCGCCACGATCGTTCCCTTCCTACTTCTGTGCCGGGAACTCAAGCTCAACTCGGGTGAAATTACACTCGCGCTGCTGCTAATGGCAGTTAACGGTTACTTAATCAAGTACGCGCAAGAATTGCGCATGTATAGTCTGCTGCTTTTCTTGTCACTTTGTTCGCTCTGGCTTTTCGTAAAATTCTTGAATACTGAAGGAAATTTCAGGAAGCACCTGTTGGCACTTTTCGCCGTTAACCTATTGCTCGGCTACACGCATTACGCCGGATGGCTTGTAGTCGTTTTGCAGGCAGTGGCCCTGGTTGTTTGGCGACCCAGGAAACTGTCTTCGTTTTTACTGGCCTCAGGCGCACTGTGCCTGGCCTACATGCCTTGGATTTATGCGGTCGCGACGGCAAAAGAACCTGGCAAGGGTTTGGGACAAAATATCGGTTGGGTTAGTCGGCCGCACCTATCGGATGTCGTTCAATATTTCACGTTACTCAATAAGCCCTTCTTGTTTCGACAGAGCACCGGAGAGTCCACCTTCGATCCATTGAGCACGCTATTGGCAGTGGTTCTCTTCGGCCTGCCTCTAGTTCTGTTTTCGCGGCGCATATTCAAGCGTGAGCACGATGAAGAGCGAACGTCTGGTGAAGCAACGCGCGCGCTCTTCCTATTCTGTTTCGCTCCAGCGCTCTTTATCTTCTTGCTAAGTTGGATATTGCCGTATTCAACCTGGGGCACGCGTCACTTGATTATCGCGGCAGGTCCTTATTCGATACTCGCCGCGATTTCGCTAAGGAGTCTGCAACCGTACTGGATCAGGATTAGTGTTTTTTTGGTCCTGTGGTGCTGGTTCCTTCTGGCCGGCACGCTTTTCGTCGTGATTCGTCCGTCGCCTTTCATTTGGTGCGCGTGGGAACAACTTGCCCGGCAGGTGATGGTTGTTGAGTCTGGAGCGGCGGAGGTAGTGCCGGTTTATGCCTATGAAGATCTGGTGGCCTATCATCTCTGGTTCGCTTTGGATCCAGCCCGAAATGCGCGCTTCAAGGTCAACCTGGTGAAGGGCCTGCCTGGCGTCGTCAACGATCCGGCGTATTTTCTGCCACGAAGTTTTAATGACGTTGCCATAGTAGACGGTCCAGTACTCGAAGGCCGTCATTTGTGGATAGCATTTCGCACCTCGCAAAAGGGTGAAAAATGGGATGAGACCAGCCCGCCTCTCAATCTTGCAAAAGGAATGGGCTATCAAGTGGGACGCGTGTTCTCAACGAAATCACAAGGTCAGGAAGCTTTCCTTGTGGAACTGCGACGAACCGCTCCTCCTTTGTGAAACGGCCACGTCAAAGCAGCGCTCTACAACTTTGCTGTCCTATTTGTCGTCAGGTAAGCTTGACCGACGCGAAAACCACACGGAGTGTTTCAAGAGAATGATTAAGACTGTCGAGTGGACCAATGAAGGCATACGGATGATCGATCAGCGTCTCCTGCCCACTGAGGAGAAATACCTGATGCTGCGATCATATGAAGAAGTCGCTGAGGCGATTAAGAAAATGGTGGTGCGCGGCGCGCCTGCGATTGGAGTCTCGGCCGCGATGGGCCTCGCACTGGGGGCCAGTCAATCGGTCGGCACTTCTGTTGCAGATTTAGAAGATGACTTCGATCACATGTGCAAAGTGATGGGCCTTACGCGCCCAACGGCGGTAAATCTTTTCTGGGCCATCGAACGGATGCGCGAGACGTTTCGGCGCGAAAAAGCGGGCACTCAGGATGCCGGGGTGATCAAAGCGCGCCTGATAGAGGAGGCTCTTAAGATTTTCCACGAAGACCTCCAGGCGAATCGTGCGCTCGGCCGCTTCGGCGCTGAACTTATTCATGATGGCGACACTGTGCTCACGCACTGCAATGCCGGTGCGCTCGCTACCGCGGGCGACTATGGAACGGCGCTGGGCGTGATCCGCGGCGCTCGAGATGCAGGAAAACGCGTTGCTGTGATCGCGGATGAAACGCGCCCGTTTCTCCAGGGACTGAGGTTAACAGCGTGGGAACTCGCGAAGGACAACATTCCGGTTACCGTGATCACGGATAACATGGCGGGACACGTAATGAAGAGCGGCAAGGTCAATGCTGTCGTGGTTGGCGCTGACCGAATTGCCGCAAACGGAGATGCCGCAAACAAGATTGGAACCTACATGGTTGCCGTGCTCGCGAGAAAGCACGAGATTCCTTTTTACGTCGCTGCTCCAATTTCAACGCTCGACCTCTCGCTTAAATCAGGCCAGGAGATCCCGATTGAAGAGCGCGATTGGAAAGAAGTGACCCACATTCGAGACTATCAACTGGCGCCTGATGGTGTGGACGTTCAAAATCCGGCCTTTGACGTCACGCCTAATGAATTGATTACCGCGATTATTACCGATAAAGGGGTAGCTCGCGCGCCTTATGAAGCGAGCTTAAGCGAGTTGGCTGGAACAAAAGCAGACAGCGTCAAGCGTTGATGGTGTTGGTGGTGTTGGTGGCTGGCTTGCGGGATTAGATTTTTGCGAATCGGCTTGTTTCCCACCAATCGAGAGTAAGTTTCAAGCCTGTGCGTAGATCGACTCGCGGCTCGAATCCCAGCAGCTCACGCGCCCGAGAAATATCCGCAAGACTGTGACGTACATCCCCCGTCCGCGGCTCCCGATAATCCGCAACCGCATTAGCCTTGCCCGTGAGTTCCTTGAGCTGCTTCAAAAGCTCATTTAAAGAAATTCGCTCACCATTTGCTATGTTAATAATCTGCCCGATTCCCTTTATCGTCTCTGCCGCCTTCAAGTTTGCCTCCACGACGTTATCGATGTAGGTAAAATCTCGCGATTGTTCGCCATCACCGAAGATTACGGGATTTTCGTCCCGCAGCAGAGCACTAAGGAAGCGCGAAATCACACCGGAGTACTGGGAACTCGGATCCTGGCGCGGCCCGAATACATTGAAATATCGGAGTGAGATCGTTTCCAAGCCATAGACACGAGTGAAGACCTGGGAGTAATACTCGCCAACGAGTTTGGCAACCGCGTAGGGCGACAACGGCTCCGGAAGCATATTTTCCACTTTCGGAAGCGTCGGTTGGTCGCCGTAAGCTGAGCTCGAAGCTGCGTAAATCAAACGCCTGACTTTCTTCTCTTTCGCAGCGACCAGCAAAGAGAAAGTTGAATCGACACAAGCAATATGGGTGGTGCGCGGATCCTCAATGGACCGCGGGACGGAGGGGATGGCGGCTTCATGAAAGACTATTTCCACATCTTCAAGCGCCTTGCCTAAGGCCTGTTCATCGGCAACGCTGGCGTTCACGAAATCTATCGCGCCGCCTATCTCAGCGAGATTTTCTCGATAGCCGGTCGATAAGTCGTCGATAACACGCACGCGGGCGCCGGCGTTGGAGAGGGCAGAGGCGATATGTGAACCGATGAAGCCGGCGCCGCCAGTGACAAGTGCTATTCCAGTTAAGGCCATAAAGGATGGGAATCCGTATCGATCAATCAGAGGTTAAATTGCGAACGACGAATAACTTCTATCTGCCTACGCCGACATATTCAAAACCAAGCTCGCGCATATCTTCAGGGTCATAGATGTTGCGTAAGTCAGCAATTTTCGGAGATTTCATTAGATCGCGGATGCGACTCATATCAAGCGCCCGAAATTGGTTCCACTCAGTTACGAAAACCAGCGCATCAGCATCCGTCACTGCCGCATACTCGTCGTTCGCATAATTAACTTCGGGAAGAACTTCGGCAGCTTCAATCATCGCAACCGGATCGTAGGCCCGCACCGCCGCGCCCCTCTCGAGCAAGCCGCGAATGATATCAATCGCCGGCGCTTCGCGCATGTCATTTGTTTCCGGCTTAAACGCCAGGCCCAGCACGGCGACGATTTTCCCCTTCAGTCCTCCAACCAGTTTTTCTATCTTCGGCAGCATTGCCTGTCGCTGACGGCGATTAACTTCAATGACGGCGTCAACGATCAAGGAGTCCCTGCCAAACTCCCGCGCTACCAAAGCCAGCGCTTGCGTATCCTTCGGAAAGCATGAGCCACCAAAGCCCGGCCCCGGATGAAGGAACTTGTTGCCAATCCGCCGGTCCATGCCGATGGCCCTGGCTACGTCGTGTACGTCACAACCGATGCTTTCGCACAGACTGGCGATTTCGTTAATGAAGGATATCTTCGTGGCGAGAAATGCGTTGGCAGCGTACTTGGTTAGCTCCGCTGCTTCCAGCGAAGTTATGACAAACGGTGCCTCAATCAGATAAAGAGGACGATAAAGATCACGCATGATCGCGATTGCTTCCTCATCATGACTCCCGATTACTACTCGATCAGGGCGCATGAAATCGTTAATAGCCGCACCCTCGCGCAGGAATTCAGGGTTGGAAACAATGCCGAAATTCAAACGTGATTTCAGGTTCTCACGTATCAGCCCGCGAAGATACTCGCCCGTGCCGATCGGAACAGTGGACTTGGTTACAATCACCTTGTAGCCGTTCATATGCTGCGCCACAGAGCGAGCAGCCGTTTCTACAAAACTCAGGTCGGGTGAACCATCGCTCTTTGGCGGAGTACCCACCGCAAGGAAGATCACGAGAGCCTGTTCAACCGCCCGCTTGATATCAGTCGTAAATCGCAGCCGACCCGAGTGCATGTTCTTGGTTACTAGTTGTTCAAGCCCGGGTTCATAGATAGGCATCTCTCCGGAAGCAAGCCGCGCGATCTTTTCGGCATCGATGTCAACGCAAGTCACGTCAACGCCAAATTCCGCGAAGCATGCGCCCGTAACCAGGCCGACATAACCCGTTCCAATCACCGCTATATGCATTGAGATTACCCTTAAGGACCAAGGGAAGGATTAAGCGATACATGCAAAACCTTGCGGGTCAAACACGACCGCTAGTCGCGTGACCCGCAAGGTTTTGCGTGGTTGACCGCGGCGCCTAAAAGCGGCGCTGCAGTGTTTTTCTAAACAGGGCAATCCAGCGCTTACCTAGACGGGCTGATTACGATTGGACTGCCACCGAAACTGAAGTTGTTACTGTTATGCGTTGCAGCCCATATGATCGCGGCGACAGCACCCGCACCGGCCAGCAATAAAGCAGCCAACGCACCGCCATGAAGCCCGTGTTCTTCGCAAGGCTTAGCTCCGCAGTCAGTTCTCTGCGGCGTACCAGCCGTAGCACTTTCACCCGCGGCAACCTGCTTAACAGCACCACCTACGCGCAACTGCGCCAGACCGGAATGGGTTGTTAGAGAGGTAACTCCCTTGACAACATTAACCGTGAACGAAGTCGCCTGGCTGCCATCGACTACCACCACACCATCTTTGGTTGTGAAGTTGACAGAAGTTCCAGCCAGAGTTGAGACATGAGCGCTGCCGTTCTCAAGCAATCCCATGATGCTCTTCTCGGTGAAGCTCAGTTTCAAGCTGGAGTTAGGCGCAAGTTCAACTCGGCCCAACTTGCTAAGGTTGACAATGGCACCACTCTTTTCGGCGGTTGTGATTACGCTGTCAGAAAATATCGTTCCGCCAGAAACCGCGGTCTCACCGTTTACCATAACCTGGCCGGAGACTGACAACTCTCCCGACGGGGCCTTTGCTGCGGGCGACGCCAACACCACCATGGAGTAGACACTCAAAATGGCAACTGCCACACAGGCCGCTATAGGTTTGCGGCTCCAAGTTTTGCTGATCATTAACTTTCCTCCCGTATTTTGAAACAAATTCTTGATTGCGTGCCGCGACGGCGAAGATTTCGTGAGAGGCTTGGTTTTATCGACCCGATTCGCCTCGTTACAAATACGACGCTTAAAGGCCAAAGTGCCGTCTGCAAAACCTTAACACCCGGCTGTTATTACATGAATGAAGGCACTCTGTCAACAGCCATTTAGCGAACTTTGCCACAAAATTGTGCTTTTTTGTGTTGGCCGAGAATTTAGCACTATGAGGGCGATTAGTCCAGACTTTTTTGCCTTTGCTGCGATCCAAGATTAATTAAATCTGCCGCTGTGTCCATGGGGTTCCTGTTGGACGTGCGTGCGAACGCCCGGACGCAAGCTGCAATAGCACCGGACACGTGACCCATCCATTCGTCCAGCACTAAGGTGTCGTGACACGACGATTGCGAGTCGTTACCCTGGGTCCTGAAGCGGCGGCACCAGCGGAATTTGAGGCATTGTCCAGGCGATGATTGATGTTCCGCATCAATTCAGACTGCTCATACGGATCGAGGCGGGCAAACACGTAAAAGGGTTCTCCGGTACGCACTAGGCCGAGATATCGAAATGTAGTCTGGACAACCTCACCGATTCTTAACGTACCGGATCGTGGCGGCCGTTCGAAGAGCAGGCCCAGCTCATCCGGGGCAACGGCTTCGAGCTCAGGCAGATAATCGTTTTGACTCTCGCGAGCAATCTGCATCGCCATCTGCCGAAGTGCGCGGATGCGATTAGAATTTCGGCGATAATAGGTGACGGTCACAGCGTGCCTGCTCACCCGATCGTCTACAACCTCCTGCTCGTTTCTCAGATATCCCAGGTACGCGCGAACGACCGGGCCAAATTCACCCGCGGCACCCTGGGCATGAGTTGCTGGGACCACGGATAGAATCAAAAGGGTTACGATGAAACCGTCACGCACTAATCGGGATTTGAACATCTCAGCCTCTATCAGGTTTTGAATGACACCGCAGTTTTCTTGGAATGGCAAGCATTGTAGCAGCCCCTTAAGAAACCTGCGTTGCACCCATGTTTCAGCAATGTTACATTGATCTTCAATTTCGAGAAGTTGCCATGGCCCAGCAATCCCCGGAAAACAGTCCAAGTGGAAAGAAAGTAGCGCTCGGAATCAGCGGCGGCATTGCAGCGTTTAAGGCCGCGGAGGTGCTGCGCGGACTACAACGCGCCGGCTGCATTGTTAGAGTTGCCATGACCAAGCGCGCCTGCGAGTTTATCCAGCCGCTCACTTTTCGGGCGCTTTCCGGCGCACACGTGATAGTCGACGATTACGCGCCAGACAATCCCGATCCTATTGCCCATATCACCTTTTCACAGACTGTAGACCTGTTCATCATCGCGCCTGCTACCGCCAACATCATTGCAAAGTTTGCCAATGGGGTTGCTGACGATTTCCTGACGTCCACATATCTCGCGTCGACTTCCCCGGTCTTAATTGCCCCGGCGATGAATACTCTGATGTGGCACCATCCGGCAACCCAGCGAAACTTGCGGCAGCTTCAGTCTGACGGTGTGCATGTGATTGAGCCCGATGAAGGCGAGATGGCGTGTGGCACGATTGGCCCGGGAAGGCTCAGTGAGCCGAAAAACATTGTAGCTGCGGCTTTGGATATCCTGGCCCACGCGGAAGAGAATACGTCGCGGGATCTGGCAGGCGAACATGTGCTGATGACAGTTGGAGCAACTCGAGAGGCAATCGACCCGGTACGTTTTCTTTCAAACAATTCCTCCGGCCGAATGGGATTTGCAATCGCTGAAGCCGCCCAAAAGCGCGGGGCTCGAGTTACTGTCATAGCCGGCGCTACCACCGTCACTGCTCCCGATAGCATCTCCGTGATTCGAGCTTACTCGGCAGAAGAGATGCATGCGGCGGTAATGAAAGAACTTTCCGCATCTTCAGTGTTTATCGGAGCGGCGGCGGTAACTGACTACCGTCCAATTGCGCCCTCCTTACGAAAAATCAAGAAGACCCAATCTTTATTGGCAATCCAGCTTGAAAAAACGCCCGACATATTACAAGACGTGGCGCACGCCAAACAGAACCAGCTCCTGATAATTGGTTTTGCGGCGGAGACTGAAAACATTTTGGCGAATGCACGCGAAAAACTGCGCGACAAAGAACTGGACGCAATAGTCGCAAACGATGTGACGCGCGCCGGCGTCGGTTTTGACACCGTGACCAACGAAGTAACCATCATCAGCCGCGACAGAAAAGCCCCCATTCACGTGCCCCTGATGCGGAAAACAAACGTCGCGAATATTATTCTGGATGAAGTGGTTCGTCTTCGCGCGCGGGTAAAGCCTGCCGCGGTTATTCAGCCCCCTATTCGCCGGCCGCGAAAAGCGTAGCAATTCGACGGAACGTGTTCTCGGCAATACTTATGGATTCAGCAGCCATAATCAGTGAGCTTCTCTCACTTACTAAACAGACGCGAGAGCATGTCGTCTACTTCCGGGAATTGGGAGTGGAGAACATCGAAGTGGAGCACCAACCTGGCTTTCACTTGAAAACTGTTTCCGCAACAGCAACAGGGCAGCACGAGCCTGCGAATGCATCCAATCGCGCTGCAGCTAGTGGCTCACCGAAGGGCGCATCCGCAGCACCGCAAATAATCCCGATTGACAAGCAACCCACAAGCATGGCGTCTCCCGTCACGGATTCGCTATTTGGCGACTTAGGCCCGCCGACAGCCATCGAAAAGTCTTCCGAAACTTTTGAGGAGATATGGGCCGACGTCGGAGACTGCACACGCTGCCCGCTTTATCAGGGTCGGACCAACATCGTGCATACCGAAGGTAATCGACGTGCGCGATTGATGTTTGTTGGCGAGGCGCCTGGCGCCGAAGAAGATGCGCAGGCGCGTCCTTTCGTCGGTCGCGCGGGCCAACTACTAACCAAGATTATTCAAGCGATCGGCTTCAAGCGCGAAGAAGTCCTGATAGGTAACGTTAACCGTTGCCGCCCGCCCGGCAATCGGCCTCCGACACAGGAAGAGGCTTCGATGTGCAAGCCATTTCTGCTTCGTGAAATCGCAGCAGTTCAACCCGAGGTTATCGTCGTACTAGGGAACACTGCCATGAAAAATCTCCTGGACATTAAGCAGGGGATAACAAGAGTACGGGGACAGTTTCAGGACTTTCACGGCGTAAAGGTGATGCCGACTTTTCACCCGGCCTATTTGCTTCGAGACCCGTCAAAGAAACAGGAAACATGGCAAGATCTTAAGAAGGTCCGTGATTATCTCGACTCCACGTCGAAACGGCCCGCCTAAGAACGCCCCGTCGCACATTTCCCGCTTTTGCATTTTTCCATTTCGCGCTACCTTCTCACGCGTGCAACAACGCTTGGAATCTTCGCGCAAAGATTCACCGGACACTACGCTGATCGGCCCCTCTGCTCCCGCTGCCCCGCCTGCTCAGGCAGAACCGCGTTACGTCGAAGTGGCTGTTCCGGTCCACGTTTCGTCTACCTTCATTTATCGCCTCCCCGCTTCGCTGCGCGTTCTCGCACAACCAGGCTCCAGAATCGTTGTTCCGCTCGGCAGAAAGTTCGTTACTGGCTACATAGTGAATGTTCTCGAGAATCTCCGCTCGGGAACGAGCCTTCAGGAATCAGACATCAAGGATGCGAAAGAAATTCTCGACGTCATTCCACTCGTCACAACGGAGCTTTTACAACTTACGCGCTGGGTCGCCGAATATTACCTGGCGCCGTGGGGCGAAGTGATCAAGGCAGCGCTGCCGCCCGGGATCAGCCCGACTATGGAACAATTTCTTTCCTTAACTCCAAAGGGAAAAACGCGACTTGCGGAGCAGTCGTCTGCCAGGACCACAATAAAACAGCGATTGCTTCATTTGGTTCGTGAATCAGAAGAAGTCAGCCTCGCTGCTGTTTCAGAGCAGCTTGGTAGTGCGCAGGCGACGAATGCTGCGCGTGAACTCGAACAAGACGGCCTCCTGGAAATTGTGCAGCGTTCGAAAAGCGAATCAGTCAAAGCAAAATATCAGCGCCGCGTGCGACTGTGGGGGGCCCGAGATGCACCAATGGAGAGTGACGGACGTAAGTTCACCGACGCGCAGTTGCGAGTCATCGAGGCTCTCAAGAAAAACGAGTCCCTCGCCCTTTCCGAGTTACTCACCGGCGCCAACGTTGGCCCTTCGTCGGTCAGTACTCTGCAAAAACGAAATATAGTTGAAGTCTTCGAGGAGCGAATGCGCCGTGACCCGCTCGGCGAAGCGACATTCGAGCAGGTTGACGACTATAAGTTGACTGCGGAGCAGGAAAAAGTTTTGGCCGAACTCGATCAGCCGTTGCGCGCTCGCGCCTATGCGCCATTTCTACTTCATGGCGTTACGGGAAGCGGTAAGACGGAAGTCTACATTCGCGCCATGCGCGTCGTGCTGGGACTCGGCCGCTCAGCGTTGATGCTTGTTCCGGAAATTGCCTTAACGCCGGTCTTCTCGCGACGCTTACGGATGCACTTCGGCGATCGCGTGGCGATTTTCCACTCCTCCTTATCGCGGGGTGAACGCTTCGACGAATGGACGCGAGTCAGAAACGGTGAGGCGCGAATCGTTATCGGCACTCGCTCAGCAGTCTTCGCGCCAATAAAGGACCTCGGACTGGTTATCGTTGACGAAGAGCATGAATCCACCTACCGCCAGCAGGACTCACCGCATTACAACGGACGCGACACGGCAATTGTCCGCACCCAAAAAGAATCTGCCGTGGTGATACTGGGCTCGGCCACACCGTCGCTGGAGTCGTTTCACAATGCGAGCACCGGCAGATACCGCTATCTCCAGCTACCAAATCGTCTGGGTAACCGGCCGATGGCCGCCGCGGAAATCATCGACATGCGCGAAGCGTTTGCTCGTTATCAGAAGCCGAGAATTTTTTCCGACGAATTGCTTCAAGCCGTCGAAGAAACCCACCAGAAAAACGAGCAGTCGATCATTCTATTGAACCGCCGCGGCTACTCGAGCTTTGTCCTCTGCCGCTCATGCGGGGAAAGCATCCAGTGCCCTAATTGCGACGTGACGTTGACCTATCACCGCGGTGAACGCGTAATCGTTTGTCATTACTGCAACCATCGCGAAGCTGCTCCGACGAAGTGTCCCAGCTGCGCGGGAAAATATATTTACTACGTGGGCGAAGGCACGGAACAGATCGAAGAGAAACTCAGAAAGCTTTTTCCCACCCTGCGCATGGCCCGAATAGATCGGGATACCGCTTCGCGGCGGGGCGCCTTTGAAAGATCGCTCATCGAATTTGGCGAAGGCAAGATAGACATGTTGGTCGGCACGCAAATACTGGCCAAGGGCCACGATTTTCCGAATGTTACGCTCGTTGGAGTAGTGTCCGTTGACGCCGGCCTGGCGTTGCCGGATTTCCGTGCAGCCGAAAGAACGTTTCAACTACTGACGCAGGTTGCCGGTCGCGCAGGCCGTGGCGATCGCCCCGGTAAGGTTTTGATCCAGACGTACCACCCGTATCATTACGCCCTTAAACACGCCAGCGCTCAGGACTATGCGGGCTTTTATCAAGAGGAAATCCGTCACCGGCTGAATCACACGTATCCGCCGTTTGTCGCGCTTGCGTCGCTACTTGTTCGAGGCGCTGATATAGTCCGAGTAAGGGCGGACGCGGTGGAGCTAAGAAAAGAATTGGATCGCGCTAACGCCGATCGCGCAGCGCGCATCCTGGGTCCGGCGCCGGCGCCGCTTGCAAGGTTGAAGGGCGAGTATCGCGTGCAGTTATTAATCAAGTGCCGCAACCGACGCCGGTTGCGCAAGATAATCGATGATGCACTCAAAGCGCTCGCTGAACGTAACGTTAGTCTGCGTTCCATAAACGTTGAGATCGATCCGGTATCGATAATGTAAACTTGCGCGTACCTTGTAACCGTTTCGCGGCGACCCCCCTGGGGTTGCCTGACAGCTTGCGTTACATTTGCGCTAGACTTTCGGCCATGAAACTCTCCGAACTCGCTTCCTTAACCGGCGCTCACGTTGACGGAAATTCGGCCCAACTCGCTGAAGCCGTCGAGATAACCGGGGCCGCCGGTCTTGATGACGCTGGCCCGGGTAACATTACTTTTTTAGCCAATCCACGTTACACGCCAAAAGTAAACACAACGCAGGCTTCAGCAATTTATCTTTCGGAAGACGCGCCAATCGATAGAGAGATTCCTATCCTGCGCGCCCGGGAGCCTTACCTCGCCTACACGCGGGCGCTTCGGTTGTTTCATCCCGAACCGGAGTTTGTTCCTTTCATTCATGAGTCTGCCGTTATCGATTCCTCAGCAGACGTGGCTGAGAATGTCTGGATTGGAGCGAACTCGGTGATTGGCCCAGCAACCAAAATCAATGAGGGCGTCAAGATTCATCCGAACGTCACGATTTATGAGGACGTAGTTATCGGAAAGAATTCGACGATCCATGCGGGTGCGGTTATTCGCGAGCGTTCGCAGATTGGCGAACGAGTGGTCATTCACAACAACGTGGTCGTTGGTTGTGATGGCTTCGGATATGCAAAAGATGAACAGCGTAGTTGGTTGAAGATCCCACAAACTGGGCGCGTGGTTGTCGAGGATGACGTCGAGATTGGCGCCGGCACGACAATCGATCGGGCTTCGGTAGGAGAATCGCGGATTGGCCGGGGCACGAAAATAGACAACCTCGTGCAAATCGGGCATTCATGCACCGTTGGCGAAGACACGCTGTTGTGTGCTCAGGTTGGCCTCGCGGGAAGTTCGCACATTGGTGATCGGGTGATACTCGCCGGGCAAGCTGGTGTTGCGGGTCACAATACAATCGGCGACGACGTCGTGCTGACTGCGAAGAGTGCGACGAGCCACGATGTGCCCGCGGGGAAAGTTATTTCAGGCATCCCTGCTTTTGATAATCGCGATTGGTTGCGATCGACGGCCGCGTTCCGGCGATTAGGCGAGATGCAACGGAAAATTAGAGAGCTTGAAAAGAAACTTGAAGGACTGATGGGTGAAGGCGATCGCAGTTCATGAGCCAATCGGATCGTTACAAAAATCGATTTGCAGTGGCTCCGCTAGGAGCGAAATGTTTATAGAAGAAGCGTCGAAAAAAGAGATTAGCTGGGGCAGTTGCCGCTCGGCGGCAACTGCCCCAGCTAAAGTACCAATAGCCTACGAAGCTATATACATTGCGTTCCTAACGGAACTCAATTCAGACGATCCGTCAATCATGTGCCTCAGGTAATCGCACCCCCGTCAACAATCACAACTTCCCCGTTCATGAAACTGTTGCGATCGCTCACCATGAATGCGGCATACTCCGCGAGCTCTTCCGGGCGACCCAGGCGGCCCGCTGAAGCCCAAAAGTGATGCATTTGCAGCAGACGTTCGGGAAGTGCCTGCGCTAGGTCTGTGTCAAAAATTCCGGCGGCGATGGCGTTGACCTTAATGCCAAAAGTCCCTGCTTCGCGCGACAGGCATTTTGTAAATCCAACCATCGCGGCTTTTGAAGTTGCATAGTGAACAGCCGTCGGCAACGCCCTCAAGGCGCCGATGGAAGTGATGTTGAGGATGCTTCCCTTCCGCTGGCGGATCATCTGTTTGTAGATGGGTTTGGTGACCGCGAACAAACTGCCGACGTTGGTATTAATTACTTCGTCCCAGGCGCGATCGGTCGTAGTGGCAAAATTATCGCCGCGGTTGATGGCGGCATTATTAACCAGAATATCGATGCCCCCCCACTTCTCAACAATCTCGCGGGTTATTTTTTTTAGCCCCAGACGATCGGTAACTGAAACCTTAAAGCCCAGGGATTTTCTCTGCTGGCCCTCAACCTTCGAGATCGTTTCGGCGGCGAGATCGTCTCGCGAGTTGTAGTTGAAAGCTACGTCCGCGCCTTCGCGCGCAAAGACCTCACAGATAGCCGCACCAATGCCGCGAGTTCCTCCCGTTACAAACGCGCGCTTACCTTCGAGCAATAGACTCACTATCTAATTTGTCTCCTAAAAAGCCCGCTTCGAAGAACGCAAGCGGGCAGACTGGTTCTTTTCTGATCGCTGGTCGCTGACCCCTGATCTCGATCTCTATCTCGTTTGCCGTGAAATTAAACTCTGAAAACTGCTAACAGTCAAAGAGTGGTTAGACGGAGTACTGATGCATTTAGGCACATCCCAATACGGGACAGTGACCAAACAACCGGGAGCGGACCGGGGTCCCCAGCCTGGCAGCCCGGCTGGGGTGGTGGTAGCGACCGGATTCCACCGGATTGGCCAAGCTCGACCCGGCGCGTCTTACAGAACCGCTCGCGGGTAGCGAGCGGATGTTGAAAGTCAACTTTATGACAGCGAAGATTATTCAATTTTGAATCTTGCATCCGCTCGCTACCGCGAGCGGTTCTGTTGTCGCGATGTATCGCTACGTCCTGATCAAGTGGTTCGTACCTTAGACGGAGGCAACTTCGGCCAGGACAACCTGGTCCGGCGCCTCAGGCGACGCGGGAATAAGCGCGGTAATCTCTTCAACGATGTGGCGAGTGGCGTTAGGGATGGCCAGACCAATTGTCGCGGCTCGCATTGCAGAATAATGGGCCGTGTCTTCGACCATCCGACGAATTACCGGAACAATGTCACTGGCGCGTTGCAACAGCACACCGGCGCCACGCTTCACCAGCAGGTTTGCCGCACCAGCTTCCTGCGGCATGGGCGCGGTGATCCCGTCCGCGATAATCGGCAAGCGGCAGGCGAAGGCTTCGAAAGTAGTCAGGCCGCCGAGTTTCGAAATCATCACGTTGGCGGCGCTCATCAGTTGTTCCACGTGTTCCGAATAACCTATCACTTTGATGGGAAAAGCTGCGCTCATTGCCAGCGCTTCGGCATCGGCTCTCAATTCTTCGTTTCGCCCTGCCAGGAAAATTGCCTGGACTTCCAATTCCCCACGCACCAATTCGCGGAAAATCTGCGGTATGTTGCCGCCGCCTTCCCAGCCCGCATTCACAAACACGGTGAACTTTTCCGGATCCAAACCTAGCGCACTACGCGCGGCACGAGCGGCAGCTTCACCCGGATAAGCAAACTTTGGATGGACGGGCATGCCGGAAATCTTGATCCGTTCCGGCGCGATACCATAGTCAATCAATTGCCGCCGCGCGTCTTCGCTCGCCACCAGGTAAAGAGTCACGTCGTCGCATGCCCACCCTCTCCAGAATCCGTAGTAGGGATCGGTAACAACCGACACGAGTGGAATTCGATCGGCCAGTTTCAATTCTTTTAGAACGCGGCCAAAGAGGTGCTGGGTCAGCGGATGCACACTGACGACTACGTGGGGACACCAACGCTCGAAAAGTTCCACGACGTACCCGACGCAACGGCGATGAAAAAATTCTCTTGTCTCCGGGCGGAAGCGGTTGACCCCCCAATACAGATACTTCATCCAATGTTGTTTATTTCTGAGCAGCCAGTTGTAGAGCCGTACCAGTTTGGCAGTGATCGCATGCGATTCTTCAACAGCCCGCACCACGCGAACAGCATACGATTCGCCCTCGAAAAACTTGTGGACTCCAGCTACGATTGCGGCCGCCGCGGAGCGATGGCCTCCGCCAGTGTCGGACGAGATTATTAGAATTTTGGGAATGCGCTGGGACATTAAACGGCTTCAGTCTTCAGTCTTCGGTCTTCGGTCTTCGGGCCAGTTCCCGGTTCCCGGTTCACGGACTTACGCCCTAACGGCTACACCTTCCGGCTGGCCTTCAGCGCGGTCCATTTGCTTCCGCGCTTTCTTCATCTCTCTTTCCAGCTTCTTAATCTGGATTAAGTGGCCCGGATTAAAAGGCAACGACGGGTAGTAGCTGTTTGATTCGTGTGTGCAGAAACAGCCGTCCGCCGCTTTCTTCCGGCGCGCCTGCATCGCCGGCGAGAGCCATAACTTCTGGAAATCCCAATCGTAATCTCTCAGGTTTCCAATCGGCGCGAGATTCTCGCATGAGGAAACAGTGCCCTCATCGTAAATCACCCCGCCCGCGGTACCCGCGTAACACTTCATCTGGGCTTTTTGTGTTTCCTGCGTCTTCGCGATCAACCCATGCATGTAAATATCGATCGCTGCCTTGAAGTAACCGGCCTTGCCGCCGTAATTATTCTTTATCGCGGCGTGGCGCGAGTCGTCGTCAATCATCGCCGCCAGCCTGGCGTAGCGCGAGTGATCGATTTGCAGCTCGATTGGATCTGCTGAAGGTGGACGGATGTAATTGAAGTTTACTTTGTCGGGCCGCAAGTCATACTTCAAGAAGTCGTACCATTCAAAGATCGTGTCCTGGTTGGAATTCATAAAGCAGGTGCACGTCTGCACGTCGAGTTTCGGATATTCCTGCTTGATTGTTTGCAGCTGGTGCGCGGTGTCAATCGCGATATCCCAGGAACCGGGCTTCTGTCTGATCTTCTCATGAGGACCTTTGGGACCGTCGATACCAAGCGCGACCGTCACGTTGAGATTAGGACACTCTTCGAGGACGCGAGTAATGTCGGGAAAGATTCGCTTCTGGATCTGCCCATTCGACATGATGTAAATCGATTCGAGCTTGTTGTTCTGGTAAAAAGCCCGGGCAATTTCCGGCAGGTCTTTGCGTGTAAAAGGCTCGCCGCCGGCAAGAATCAAGACACCCAGATTGCCACCTAGTGTCTCCGAGATTTTTTCAATCTCGTTCGTCTTCATTTGCAGCTTTTTGCGCGGACGGTCGTCAAGCTCCTCTGTAAAAAAGCAATGCGTACAGCGCATGTCGCAAACAGAGGTCACTAGTATGTTTAGCAAAACGGGTGAAAATGGCTGGCCAATAGCCAGCTTTGCATAACGCTTCAGAAGCTCTCTTGTCGTGTAATCCATTTCAACCTCTTATTAATACCGGCCGCTACCGCACCGCGTTTGATGCGAAGCGGAGTTCAACAGATAGAGTATTTAATCCGTACTGTCAACGTACCTTACGCGCAAGGTAGTGTCCTGATTTCGAGTCTCTGCGTTATCTCAGCGCACTCTGCGTCTCCGCGGTGAGTGACTTTGCTCCGATATTAACCGCCGAGACGCAGAGGACACAGAGTTTGCGCAGAGAAAAAGGTCAAATTAGGACCCACCTACGCGCAAACTAACGGTTGGCGTTATAACAATCAGCAGATCCTAGGAAACCCCGGCGCGTTCGCTGCGACTGGGAATACCGAGCGCCCGCATGCGGCGATACAGGTGACTGCGATCAACTCCCATCAGTTCCGCGGCCCGCGAAACGTTCCCTTCGGCCTCGTCCAATTTTCTTTGAATGAACTCGCGGTGATACGCGTCCGTGGCTTCCTTGAACGAGGGAAATCTGAACGACGCGACTGGCGCTTCTTCTTTTCCATGCGGCGGTAAATCGCCTGCCGCCACCCTGGTTCCGGGGTTCATGATCACCACGCGTTCAATCGTATTCCGCAACTCGCGAACGTTTCCCGGCCACGAATAATTCTGCAACTCCTCGATTGCTTCGACCGCAAATTCCTTCGGGATTTTGCCGTAGGCGCGCGAAAAGTGTTGATTGAAGTAGTTTACGAGCAGTGGCACATCTTCGAGGCGGTCGCGCAGCGGCGGCAATTCAAAAGGAATAACGTTTAATCGGTAAAAAAGATCCGGCCGGAACTTTCCCTGTTCAATCTCCACGTCCAGGTGTTTGTTTGTTGCGGCGATCACTCTGACGTCAACCTTCACGGAGTTGCCGCTGCCGACGGGTTCAAATCTTTGTTCCTCAAGCACGCGCAAAACTTTTGCCTGCACTTTGGAACTCATATCGCCGATCTCGTCCAGGAAAAGTGTCGCACCGTCGGCCAACTCAAATTTGCCCTTCTTTGCCGCAGTGGCGCCAGTGAATGCTCCCTTCACGTGGCCAAACAGTTCTGATTCGATCAGTTCTTCAGGTATCGCCGCCGAGTTCACCTCGATAAAAGGCGCGGCCGCTCGCCGCGACTTGGCATGAATTGCGTGCGCTACGAACTCCTTGCCCGTGCCCGACTCGCCGTAGATAAGCACACGCCCATCTGTAGGAGCGACGACGGAAATCTGCTTGCGAAGTGCGCGCATCGCCACAGACTCGCCCACCATCGTGTACTCTTTCGCCAGCTCCGCCGACATTTCAGCGTTGATTAGCTCGAGTCGCTGCTGTCGCAAAGCATTGCGCACTGTCAGTAGAGTTTTCTCGATTGAAAGCGGCTTCTCGATGAAATCAAACGCGCCGAGCTTTGTTGCCCGCACGGCGGTTTCTACGTTTCCATGACCGGAGATGATCACGACTGCTGCTTCCGAACCCGCGGCGCGAAGCTGCCGCAGTGTCTCCAGCCCATCTATGCCGGGTAACCAAACATCCAACAGGATGCACCCATAGGCGCAACGCTCAACAGCTTCGAGACACTCCTCGCCTGTAGCAACCGCGTCGGCGCTAAAACCTTCGTCTTCCATAACGCCGCGCAACGTGTCGCGAATGCCGCGTTCGTCGTCAACAATGAGTATCGAATCCATAATCAGTAGGCAGGAGGCAGGGGCAGGAGGCAGAACACGCTTTACGAAAATCCTTATTTTCGGTTACGGCCACAGGGTTATTAATTGGTTACCTGCCGTCTGCTCCTGTCTCTTATGCACCGACCGCCGGCAGTTCAATTACAAACCTTGCGCCGCGTGGGTAATTGGCTTCCGCGCGAATTCGTCCGCCGTGCTCCAGAATTATTCGCTGCACAATCGCCAGACCCAGGCCCGTGCCGCTGCCGCCAGTTGAAAAGTAAGGTTGAAACAAACGTCTGAAATCCGCGGGACGAATTCCGCGGCCCGTATCGGCAACTTCGGTAATCAAAATGCTGCGGGCGGGATCAAAACTTGTAGTGATGATTATTTTCTTTTCATGGTCAACCGTTGCCAGCGCGTTACTGGCATTGTCGATCAGATTTACGAACACACGACGCAGTTGCTCCGAATCCAACATCGCTGCCGGCAAGTCTGCATCGAGCGTCGTCTCAATTCTTATCCCATCGAGCCGGTCATCGTACAAAGCGACGGCCTGCCGGATTACTTCATTTAGATGCGCTGCTTCGAGCCGGGCCAGCGGCAATCGCGCAAAACGCGAAAACTCGTCGACCATTGCCTTGAGGCCGGCGACTTCTCTGGCGATCGTTTCGGTACACTCATTAATCACTTCCGTGACATGCGCTTCTTCGCTTGTTCTCGCGCTCGATCTGTTGGATCCGTTTGACTCACCGTTGGACGTGGCGCGGCGATAACTTTTGGCGATGCGTTCGGCTGAAAGTTGAATGGGCGTCAACGGGTTCTTGATCTCGTGCGCCATACGTCTGGCAACTTCACTCCAGGCGGCCGCGCGTTGGGCCGCTAACAATTCGGATAAATCTTCAAGCACCAGCACTACGCCGCTCTTCTGCGCGGCAGAAGCTCGCAAAGCAGTCGCAGTCAATGCCACCGGAAGCGGTGAACCGTCGTTAGCTCCGGCGAGTTGGGCCTGCTCCGCAGCTTGTCCCGTGCGCCGTGCGCGCCGCAACAAGCGATCAAGAACCACCCAATCTTCCACTACAATCAACTCTTCAAGTCTTTCCGCCTCTTGTTCGTGGCTGGCCTTTTTCAGTCGCAACATGCGCGAAGCTGCCGCGTTAATCGTCGTAACGCGATCGTTCTCATCGAGGGAGACAACTCCAGTCGAAAGGGACTCGAGGACGGTCTCTATGTAGTTGCGTCTTTCCTCGAGTGTCAGGTTTTTCTCGCGCAATGCGGCCGAGCCAGCTTCAATACTGGTGCGATTATCCTCAAGCTGCGTGGTCATCTGATTAAACGAATCCGCAAGCAAGGCTAGCTCGTCTTCGGCAATCGTCGTGACGCGGTGAGACAAGTTTCCGCGCGCAATCTCGTTGGAAGCTTCCGCGAGCGCCTTGATCGGCGTGGCAATGCCGCGCGCCAGATAGATAGCGACCCAGCTTGAAACAAACAAGAGCATCAGCGTCATCAATCCCAGGGTTGACAACCCGAGCAGCCGGACGCGGCGCTGCCGCTCCACCAATTTTCGATACTCACCCTGCGAGCCGGTGATAGTGTCATTCAAGTCAGTGCTGGCACGGCGCAAGGGCACCACGACCAGTCGTTGGTCGCCGGATAGAGGAACTGTCAGCGCATCGAAATCTTTACCGTCGACGAGACTCTCGTCACCCTCGTTTAGCGTGCGCGCCTTTTCCAGAAGAGTTTCTAACTCCGCAATGTCCGACGTAGACAGCGCTGCTCTGCTTTGGGCCACGACATTTCCACTCGCATCAACGATCTCAACAGCGGACAGTTGCTTACTGGCGACAACTCGCTCGAGAGTCTGCTGCCGCTCCGCGTCAGATTGCGGACTCAGCACGACAGCCAGCAGCCCTGCGGTTTCGCGCAGGTTGCGCGTTTGCGCGTCAACCGCCTCGCGTTGAACTTCCTGCGCCTCGTTGACTACTCGTGCGGGCAACCGTCCAAACCACTTTTCCAGCGAGCGATTAAGGAAGAGATAAGAAAAAGACGCCATCGCAATGATCGGCAGGAAGCTAATGGCGATGAAATAGACCAACAGCCGCGTCTTTATTTTTGAGCCCAACTGTCGCTCGCGTCTTTCGCGGCGCAGCTTTAGCAGGTTGCGTGCAAAGATGAAGGAAAAAACTACGAAAGCGACGAAGTTAAGCGTGGACAACGCGTAAAGCAGAAGCGTGTCTGAAGCCGTATCGGGCGGAATAACAGTCCACAACCACAATTGCTGCGAAACAATGATGGCAAGGAGCAGCAACACGGTTATTCCCAGCGCCCACAATAGTATTCGCCGGCGCCGTGTCGGCCTGCCTGTTGATTCTGATAAAGGGGCGGGAGGATTTTCGTCGTGTTTGTTCATGAAAAGTTAGCGAAGTTTATCATACGAAGGTAAGACAGGCATTCCTGCCTGTCTTTCTTGGTTCACGTTGCGTGACCGGGATTTTGCGACTTTGGCTCCGTTTAGAAAGCGGACTTGTCCGCCATCGGGATAGTCGCACAAGTGCGCCCTCTAAACGAATCCTATGTGGACCTCCTGCCTCGTGGGCGGACAAGTGCGCCTGCCAAACGAATCCCGCGCGAATCCCGCGACGAACCTCGGCGTGAACAATTCATGAGCATCGTCTAGAATGCCCGCGCTTAATCCGGGTCCGATTTAACTCTTCTGCTTCCAGACGCTGATGAACCTGCAAAAAATCTTTATCAACCCCAGCGGCCGCCTCCGCAGTGGTTGGCGATTGCTTATCTTTGTAGGTCTTCTTTTCCTTTTTCTATTTCTGCTGACGACAGCCGTGCGGGTTGGCTATGCGGTAGCGGCCCGGCTGTTGCCCGGGCACAGCGTGGGCCCCTATTTCGAGAATGTTATATATCGCCTGATATTGTTAGGGGCCGCCCTGATTGCCGGATTCATTTGCACGCGCTGGCTGGAAGGTCTGCCATGGCGCGCGCTGGGGCTGTGGCTACACGTAGGATGGTTGCGCGATCTTTTCGTTGGTTCACTCATAGGGATTGCCTCATTAGCCCTGGCAACTGGCATAGCGACCGCGGGCGGCGGACTGAGTTTCACCATCTCTGGCCGTGCCGCATTAATCTCGGTGGGCCAGACTCTCATTTTTTCCGCCGCGCTTTTCATTTTTGCAGCGCTCGCTGAGGAGGCGCTCTTCAGAGGCTATCCATTGCAAACTTTGACGAGAGCAAACCTGGCCTGGCTCGCGGTGTTTCTAACATCCGTTCCTTTTGGGGCGGTACATCTCAGGAATCCCAACGTGGCAGCGGGCTTCACCTTCGTCAACACGGCGCTCGCGGGAGGGTGGCTTGCCGTCGCTTATCTGCGCACGCGAAGCCTGTGGTTCCCGCTTGGAGTTCACTGGGCTTGGAATTGGGCGCTGGGATCGCTTTTTGGTTTGCCGGTGAGCGGCATCACGGACCTCGCGCCGAATCCATTGCTTCATGGCACAGACCTTGGACCAGCATGGTTAACCGGCGGCAGCTACGGCATCGAGGGTGGCCTCGCGTGCACGCTCACGCTGATCGCGTCCACGCTTTTCATCTGGCGCACGCGGCTTGTTTCGGCCACTCCAGAGATGAAAAAGCTAACGTCCCAGGAAAACCCGGTGCCCGTCCGATGAACTTTCGAGGTCTTACCGGTTTCATTTGAACCGTTGAAACGGTTCACGCAGTGCGAATGGCTCTCAACCTTGAACGACCTCTCTAGGCAGATCAACTCGTGGTAAGGAAGGGGCATGCCCCGGCTGCTTTTTTCCAGCGACTCCGAAGCGAATTACCGCTGATCGATCGGCACGTAAGCAACGTCGCGCGGGCCGACATATTCAGCGCGCGGGCGAATGAGTTTGTTGTCGGTGTATTGCTCGAGGATGTGGCCGGTCCACCCACTAATGCGGCTGACGGCAAAGATGGGCGTGTAGAGGTCGAGCGGAATTCCCATCATGTAGTAAGTCGAAGCAGAAAAGAAATCTACGTTCGGATAGAGGCCTTTCTCTCGCATCATCACTTCTTCAACCTTGCGAGACATCTCATACCATTTAGACTCCCCTGCCTGTTCACCCATCTCCCTGGAAAACTGTCGCAGGTGGGTGGCGCGCGGATCTTGCGTCCGGTAAACCGCGTGGCCAAAGCCCATTATCTTGCGCTTGTCCGCGAGGGCTTTCTTTATGAACGACTCCACATTCTCAACTGTCCCAATCTCCAGCAGGGTCTTCATCACGTTGGTGTTGGCGCCGCCATGGAGTGGGCCAGACAACGCGCCGATGGCGGCCGTTACCGCCGCGTACATATCCGCCAGCGTTCCTGCCACCACGCGAGCAGTAAACGTGGATGCGTTCAATTCATGATCGGCGTGAAGAATAAGACAGACATCAAAGATGCGCGCGTCGCGTTCTGAAGGCGCTTCGCCCTTGAGCATGTAGAGAAAGTTTGCGGCGATATTCAAGGACGCATCCGGCCGCACCGGCTCGAGGCCGCGTCGAATTCGATCAGACGCAGCAACGATGGTTGGGAATTGCGCGGTCAAGCGGATAGCTGTTTTTACGCTGGCTGCCCGAGAAATGTCGCGCGCATTGGAATCGTAAAATTCGAGCGCCGAAATAGCCGTCCGCAGAACATCGATCGGATCCGCATCGCGTGGAAATCGTTTCATCAAGGCCACGAGCTCCGCAGGCACTTCATAAGCCGCCCGCAGTGATTGCTCCAATTCAGAGAGCTCAGCGCCATTAGGAAGGCGCTTGTTCCAGAGAAGAAAGATCACTTCCTCGAAAGTTGAACGCTTTGCCAGATTATGAATGTTGTAGCCCTGATAGATCAGTTCGCCTTTTTCGCCATTGACGTCGGAGATGGACGAGCTTGCGGCGGTAACTCCTCGGAGTCCCGCTGCAGAAGTACCGGGCGGCGCGTTTGCTTTGTTAGTCATGAATATTTTTAGAGTGGACCGAAGATAACAAACAGAACAAAGTGTGACAAGTTGGCCCGCTGGCTCGTTTAGAGTTCAAGCTTTAGCTTACCTTCCCTCCATTCAGCAACCTAAAGGTTGGACTCTTAACCGACAGAAACAACCACTGGCTCACCACGCCGGGTATTCAAAAGCTGTGCGGCTGACTGATTGGCCGCCACAATTTCCAGAAAACCGGCACTACCCCAAATCGCAAAAATCTTCTCCTGCCGATCCGTTTTTTCCGCGAAGTAATTCTTGAAAGACTCCACCAGCTTGCCCTTAACCTTGAGTTTCGCGCCGGCCGCTATTGTCTCCGCGGTCAAATCCTTTGGCGTGATATTTGTAATGCAGTTCCCGAAGCGATCGATGTGAATGATTCTGCCCTTCAGTCGCCCACGTTTTGAGGCCTCAGGTTTCAGGGGTTGCAGTCGTACGTAGTCTGTAATTTTCGTTCCCAACACGTTGGGTTTGACGCCGTTGGAAAGCGCGGCAGCAACCGGCGCGAAAACGTCGCGGCCGTTGAAAGTCGCACTCACCGGATTGCGGAAATATTTCGTATTGGTGAGATGGAAGATCTTCGCACCTGCCCGGGTGTCACAAACGTAGCTGAAAATTCCGTTGTCTGGTCCAACAAAAAGCTGCTCCCCTGCGTCAATCAATATCGCCCGGCGAGACGAACCGACGCCCGGATCGACAACGGCAACGTGGATGCTGCCGGCGGGAAACGACGAACAAGCGGCAAGTAGCGTGAAGGCAGCGGCCTCAATGTCCTGCGGAGGAATCTCGTGCGTTATGTCTACGAGGCGCGCCTGAGGATTTAAACCGAGTATGACTCCTTTGACCGCGGCGACGAAGTGGTCCCTCGTGCCGAAGTCTGTGAGAAGTGTGATTAGAGGGGAAGCAAAACGACGAGACGACTGCGGGACGCGGCGACGACGGGACGTAAGGCTGGAGTCGCGGCGACTTGATTTGTTTTCTTTCTGTCCCCGCGTCAACGCATCTCCCTGTCTCTACAGACCTGTCTTCACTGAATACGTGTTTCCGTGGCGACTCGAATTTTTAGTTGCTGGCCGCGCGCGAGGCGAACATCTTGTCCGCGCTTGCTGAGAACGCTGCCGGTGCCGACCGCGCCGCCAATCGCCGCACCAATTGCTGCGCCTCTACCGCCGCCGACTACTGCCCCAATGATCGCCCCAATCCCGGTGCTGGCGCCAACTTTCGAAACATCATCGCGCGTCGAGTCTCTACCCTTGACGCCACCTTCCGAATCAACTTTCACGGCGCCATCCCGGTTGCCCATATCAACAATCTCAACCACCTCAGCGCTGAAGGCACTCGTGCGATTATCGGGCATGTGAATCGCATCGAACGAGAGTTGAAGTTCAGAGGTTCCCTTCACTTTTCCCGCGCGCTTAACGTTGGTAATGCGACCGTCGACGATCGCCCCTTCAAATTCGCGCGGCTGCAGGACGCGCGCCTGGAAACGGTCGCCACGCTTGCTGACGTCGGTCGAAAGACTGGATTGCAACTCAACAACCAGAATTGTGTCGCGCGGAATCGAGACTGGACCACTTATTGGCGCGCCGGAGTTCGAATCATTCTGAGCGGTACTGTTTTGCGTAGCATTCTGGTTAGCACTCTGAGCAGCACTCTGAGTGACATCGTCAGGAGCGTTCCGAGTCGAAGAATCCACTGTGCCCCGCGGCTTGAGACCGGTAGGTATCGAAGAGTCAAAAGGACGGCGGTCATAGCCGGCTGCATATCCCGCCTCGAAGCCCTGCTGGTAACCGTCGCGATAGTCTTCAATTGTGCCCCACGCTTCGTTGTAATTACGATCTGCGCGCTGGTATTCATCCTTGTTTTGATAATCGCGCGTCGCATGAGCCGCTGTATCCCCATAGCCGGAGTTGTAACCGTCTGAATAACCGGTGCGATAGCCGCGTTCCAAAGCGGTCGACTTAGCTTGCACAGTTGCGGCAAGCGCGCCCAGCGGTGCGGCCGTCAGCCACGCAGTAATGACCAGAACAATCAACCCTGCCAGGGAAATCTTGAGATATTTCATTTGCTGTTCCTTCCAGAAATTACGGTGATGAAGCCGCCGTAGTTGTCTTGGGAGAGCCAACCTCGTGCAAGCTTGATGCTATCATTCAACGTAGCACGTCAACAATAAAGCCTGCTTCTGCTCTTTACTACCAGAGGTTCATCTGTTGTAAAGCAAGCAGTCTGTTTGCGCGCAAGCTAACGGCTTGCCTTACCCTGCTTGACCGTGTGATTTGGCGGCCCTAGACTCGAAATCGAAACATTGGTAGCGCCGCGGCGCCCGGTTCCCGAACGCGGCAACCGCACTGAGGCGCTCTTGGAGGCCGCTTTTCCTGCTCGAGATTAGGCACGAAATTAGGCGCAACCACGAGTGTATTACTCGGCCGTCAGATGCTCATTTTAGCCTGGTGGTTGGCGCAGGACGATTGAATTAGGATGAACGACTCGCGAAAAGTTTACCTGGACCACAGCGCCACCACGCCGGTAGACCCGCGCGTGGTCGCGGCGATGCTGCCCTATTTCACGCAGAAGTTTGGCAACGCCTCGAGCGTGCATTTTTTTGGCCAGGAAGCGCGCGCCGCCGTTGACCGGGCGCGGCGTGAGGTGGCAGCGCTAATCGGAGCGCGTGCGAATGAGATTGTGTTCCTTTCAGGTGGAACTGAGGCAAACAACCTGGCGATTCGCGGAGTCTGCGAAGCCGCATCGGGCCATAGCCGTCACCTTATCACTTCCACAATCGAGCATTCGTCAGTCCGCGGAATTTGCGAAGGGTTGGGAAAAAGCGGTTGGGAAATTACGAGGCTGCCCGCCTACGAAGAAGGAGTTGTGCAGGCGGAAGACGTTCGCGCGGCGTTAAGGCCCAATACGGTTTTGATCTCAGTGATGCTGGCGAATAATGAAATTGGCACGATTCAGCCCATTGAAGAAATCGCAGCGTTGGTGCGCGAGGAACGGGCTCGCGGGCGGCGGCAACTTTGGTTTCACACTGATGCGGTCCAGGCGGCGGGCCGGATCCCTTTGCATGTCGACACGCTCGGCTGCGATCTATTGTCGCTGTCGGCACATAAACTCTACGCACCCAAGGGAGCGGGAGCTCTTTTTGTGCGACGAGGTGTTCGCCTCGTAAGTCAAAACGTTGGTGGACATCAGGAGCGAGAGAAAAGGGCCGGCACCGAGGGAGTGCCCGGCATTGTTGCTTTTGGCGCGGCAGCGAAACTTGCGCGCGAAGAGATGGCGGAGCGGTCACAACATGACCAGCGACTTCGAGACAGGTTTGAGGCGGGCGTGACTGAGCGTATCGGCAACGTGGTTTTTAATGGAGACCGCGGCCGGCGCTTGCCTCATCTGTCAAACATCTCGTTTCGCTTTATTGAGGGCGAAGGATTATTGATTAGTTTGGACCTACAGGGAATTGCCGTTTCAACCGGCTCCGCCTGCTCTTCCGGCACGCTCGAACCCTCGCCCGTGATACGTGCCCTGGGACGCAATGATGAACTCGCTCGCGGCGCTATTCGTTTCAGCTTCGGCAAAGACAATACCGAGCAGGACGTCGAATATGTCCTGGAAGTTCTACCGCGCGTAGTGGAAAAGTTGAGAGCGCTTTCGCCGCTTAACCGGGAGGAAATGGGCCGACGTGATCTGGAAGCAATCGGACAGAATTAGCCACAGATCCAGACGCGCTTAGGCAGACCAGGCATCGCGACGAAAATGAAACTTCAATTTGAGATGCAAAATCTCTCCGCCTGTCTTCTTAATGCCTCTCTTCTATTCCCCTCTGTGTCTCTGTGCCTCTGTGGCTATTGACCTTAATCGCCTTGACATACTCAGAAGCCTTCAAAGATCACCTCGCGAATCCGCGCAATGCCGGCGAACTTGCCAACGCCAACGCCGTTGGGGAAGAAACCAACCCGGTTTGCGGTGACCGCTTGCGACTTTACCTCCAGGTTAAAGCAGGCCGCATTGAAGCGGCCCGATTTCTCGCCTACGGGTGCCCACCCACGCTTGTCTGCGGCTCAATTCTCACGGAGCTGATTAAAGGAAGGAGTGTCGAAGAAGCGACGCGTCTAACTCGAAAAGATCTGCTCGCTGCGCTTGGCGGTCTGCCCTCAAGAAAACAACACGCGGCGGCGCTGGCGATTGAAACACTGAGAGCTGCAATTGCCTCAGTTTAGGGTTCAAGCGCCTTTGCCCGAAAAGTCAGTCAACGGATCGACTTTTCGTACAACCTCACTTTCTGCCCGAAAAGTCAGTTTACCCAAAACTCCTGCACCGCTGGGTAGTGTTGCAAAAACTCTTGCATCTTTCTGCGCCTAGTCCGCTGAGGCGCTAAGAATCCTCACCGATAACGCGTCTCTGTTTAAGAAGATCACTAACCACACGATCAAGGGTTTCTATCACAATACGCTTGCGATGGTTCTGCGAAAGTTTGTTACGCCAGAGAATAAAGCCGCGCAGCTTAAGCGAGTTGTCAGCGAATATGAGCAAGCAGATCACCATTTCAAACTCGCTCGTAATACCGTCTTTCGCGCGATGGTAAATAACAATATAGGAAACGTCTTACGTGAACTGTCTCGATTCAGAGAAGCCCACGAATATCTTGATCATGCGCGACGCCTAACAGTCAGCGTCAGAGATAAAGTAAGAATCGCACAGGTCGATCAGACGCGAGCGGAAGTTATGATCGAGCAAGGGAGATTTAAGGAAGCCGAAAGAGTTTTGCGCCTCGCGGCTGGAAGCTTTGAGAAAAGCGGACGCCAATGTCTTTTGGCTGATGCGCTTACGACACGCGGGATCGCCCTGGCGAGACTTCGCAGAATGGAAGAGGCGCAGTTTACTTTTCAGAAAGCCATCGAAGTGGGCCAGCAAGTCGGAGCATTAAACAAGGCGGGGCTGGCCGCGCTTACCATGATTGAGGAACTAGACGAGCTTTCGCCCCAAACATTGGGTGCTGCTTATGAACGGGCTAATGAGTGGCTCTCTGAATCGCAAAGTCCAGATTTATTGAGGCGGATAAATGCCGCGGCAAGCAAAGTCCTTTCAAAGGGGGAGACCAAACTGAAAACAGAAGCTGCGGCGGACACTCTTTCTAATAAGCCTCTGGACTTCGAGCAAGAAAAGTTGAAGTCCGAAAACGCCCTAATTAAACGTGCGCTTGCTCAGGCTAACGGAAGCCTCACACGTGCAGCTTCTATGTTGAATATGAGCTATCAGAAGCTTGCCTACATCATCGAAACAAGACACAAAGATTTACTCAAGGAACGCTCTCCGATCCGCCGTCGTTCGCGCAAGGATCAATAAGGCAATGTTGTAGATTTTCAGATCATTTACTAAACGTTTTCAGATCATCTACTAAACGGACTTTTGGCGACGCATGAAGCTAGAATTCCTTAGGAAAAACAGGGATCTCCTCAGCGCGACCGGTTCAAGTTACTCGGTTAGTCCCCTCCGTTTAGTAAATGATCTGAAAATGGAACTGCATCAAATCACCTTACGTAAACTCTTGAGTACAACCTAAAGGCTGAACTCTAAACGTTGTGCTCACGGAATTGTGAGGCCTGGGCGCGAAGGACGCGGAGAAGCGGTCGGCCGTTGGTGATACTCGGGTCCGCAGTATTTTTTCGGCTCGGTGCCAAGCACAAAAGTCTTTGTTCGAATTACGGGGCAGCTTTCCACCGCAATTAATCCTGTCGTTGGATCAATGTCCAGGGTGATGGTTCCTTCCAATCGTCCATTCTCGGTAGTTCTCAGTTCAGATTTTGGAGGCTTCGTTCGCGGTGACGCGCCGGGTGAAGGTTCCAAAACAGGTGGTGGCAGTACCTCGTCCGGCGGGAGCGGAGGCAATTGTTCCGTGTCCGGAGTGACCTCCGACTCCGGAACAACGGTTGAATTACTTTGCGGCGAAGTGCCGTTGATGAAAAGCTCAATGCGTTTGTCGGGATCGTCTGCCGCCGCGGGCGCGCCCGTCTTCGGATTGATAGCAACCTGTTCGATGCCTGCCGGCATTTGCCAATCGCCTTGCCACTCAGGATGCTCGCCCAACGCAACGCCCATGAAGTCGGTCCATATGGGCAGCGCGGAATTTGCGCCGGTCAGGCCGAGTTGCGAACCATCGTCGAATCCCACCCATACAACGCAGACAAGGTTTGGCGTGTAACCGGCAAACCAGCCATCGCGCGATGTTCCCGTCTTGCCGGCCACATTTGCTTTGAAACCACGCGCCCGCACCGGAGCGGCTGTGCCTCGATTGACAACGTCCTTCATAAACGAAGTCATGACGTAAGCAACATCGGGGCGAAACACTTCGTTTTTCTGGGGCGTCGGCGCGGCAATAGTTACGCCGTTGCCAGTGGTGATGCGATTGATGGCAACTGGCGTCGTGCGTGTTCCCAGCGTAGCAAAGGCCGTGTATGCCGAGGCTACTTGCAACGGCGTCGCTTCACTGGTGCCCAGGGCCATCGCCGGATAGGCGCGTGCCGGTTTTGGCAACCCGGCTTTCGCTGCGAGGTTCATCACGCGTCCAATCGTAACTTCCATCGCCACATCTACAGTCACCACATTCAGACTATGGACCAGCGCGTCGCGCAGCGTCACGGGCACATGTGAATACGAGTCGCCAAAATTTCCCGGCGAGTATTCCTGGTTATCGAAGGTAAAAGTCTTCGGCTCATCCATGTAGGTCGTAGCCGGGGTGATAACGCGCGGAACGGGATCGTAGGCGGTGTTTAGAGCGGTGGCATAAACAAATGGTTTGAATGCTGAGCCCGGTTGGCGCAGAGCGTCAGAGACGCGATTGAGCTGGCTCTTTGCATAATCACGACCGCCGACCATCGCCACTATCTCGCCCGTTTTCGCGTTCATCGCCACCAACGCCGCCTGCAACGTGCCCGGCGCAAATCGCTTTGCCTCTATCTTGTCGAGCGCAGCTAGTTGTTTCGACACGGCGGCGTAGGCGGCGCGCTGCAAATCCAGGTCAATGGTGGTGTAGATCCTCAGGTGTTCCGCGGCGGCCGGTCCGGCAATAATGTCGCCTAACTGACCCTGAACATAGTCGGCGAAGTAGGGCGCATCGGAAACATCTATGCGGCCCTTTGTCGCCGCAACCTGCAGCGGAGTTTGTTTGGCCTGATTGGCTTCTTCGGCTGAGATCGCGCCGGTTTCCGCCATGTTGTCCAGAACCTGGTTGCGACGGGCAGTTGCCGTGTCCAGATCATGGTAGGGGTTGTAACGATTTGGACTCCGAATCAACCCGGCCAGGAAGGCCGACTCAGGCAGCGTGAGATTGGTAACGTCTTTGTTGAAATACGCGTCGGCGGCTTCGCCAAAACCGTTAATAGAGAAACCCGATTGCTGCCCGAGGTAAACCTGGTTGCAGTAAAGCGCAAAGATCTGTTCCTTTGATAGTCGCGTCTCGAGGATTACGGACATGTAAGCCTCGGCGACCTTGCGCCGCAACGTTTTTTCCGGCGAGAGCAGAAGATTTTTGACTAACTGTTGCGTGATGCTCGAACCACCTTGCCGTGCAATCGGAGAATTTGGATCGGTATCGTAACGACGCACCAGTGCCCGCAGGATGCCGCGCAGGTTTACTCCATAGTGTTCGAAGAAAGATCGATCTTCGGTTACCGTGATTGCCTTCACCAGGTGGGGCGGGATGTCGTTGAAGCCGATTATTTTTCGTTTCGCGCGTTCGCGGCCAGTCACGGAACTGATCAACTCCGGCTCCAGCCACGCCTTGTCAAGCCGCGTGTTGTTATCCAGTTCTGAAAGCGCGCTTATCGCTTTTCCGTTTTTGGCAAACTGCACGCGCACTCGCAAAAACTGTCGCTGACCATCGACAGTTGTATTGTCGCTGGGCTCAATGTCTAAAGTACCGCCATTCTCCAAATAGCGGCCTCGTGCTTTGTCAGCCTGTTGCGATTTTTCAACGTAACCGGAGTGTTTGAGAAACTCGATCAGATTTTCCTGCGTCAGCGTTTGGCCCACGCGAAGCTGCTTGGGCGCCGCATAGATTCCCGCGGACCGCGTGAAGACCTCACCTTTCAGCAAGTTATCAATCCGACCCGAGAAGATTGTCCAATAGTAAACCAGGAATCCAACGACAAGCGTGGCCAGGACGACAGCAGGGATGATGACAGGCGGACTCAGAAGCCTTCGAAGAAAGCGCCGGCGAAAGCTCCGCTCGGGCTCGGCGTAAGCGGCGATGCGAGATTGGGACCTTTGGTCCTTTCTCGGCCGCACGCCGTTTGGGAGTTTTCCTTCAGGTGGGTATCTTACTGGCATAAGAGACAGGCGATAGACCCGGAGCGGTCCGACGTCGCAGTCTGTGGTCAGTCGTCCATCCTCGTGACTTAAATGCTAACCTCTCAAAAGGAACGTGTCCACCTAACAAGATCCAATCACAATTGAAACGCCTAAAAAGAACCGGGATCATAAGATGCGGCTGCATACGGGCCACCACTCAATTGACACTATGTTTTTCTTTAGCTAACGTCCCCGGGTTAGACCAGTTGTTGGATGCGACATCGGATGTATGAGTTTGACGCCCCCTGGCACACGTTCTCTGGCCGGAAATCATCGCCGAATCCTCTTTGCCCTGCTAGCCGTGGCGGTTGCAATTGGATTTGGCACGGTCGGCTTCCATCTAATCGAGGGATGGCCGCTGCTTGATAGCCTTTACGTCGCGGCGCAAACGGTGACCACTGTCGGTTACGGCGACGTCGTTCCAGCCACCCGAAATGGCCGTATTTTTTCCACTGTTTTCATGCTTGCCGGCGTTGGCGTTGTGCTGTACGCGCTTACGTCGACGGTGCAGGAAATAGTTCAATCAGAATTGGTGGCCGCATTTGGCCAGCGGCGACAATCGCGAAAAATGAGCAAACTCCGAAACCATTTCATCATTTGCGGGGCTGGGCGCGTTGGCTCACACTTGGTGCGTGGGCTACTGGGCAGCGAAGAGACCTTCATTGTTATCGAGCGAGATCCACAAAGAGTTGCCGAGTTAACCAACCTCGGCGTCATAATCCTGGTGCGGGACGCGACTCTCGAAGAAAGTCTGCGGGAAGCCGGAGTTGAACATGCACGCGGACTTGCGGCCTGCCTGCCAGACGATGCGGATAACGTCTACGTTGTCCTTACGGCCCGCGACCTGAATCCGAAACTGCACATCGTTGCGCGCGCGGTCGAAGAGCAGGCGGAAGCGAAACTGATTCGCGCGGGGGCCAACCGGGTGGTCGCGCCGACGATTATTGGCGGCCACCGCATGGCCATGGCACTGACCAAACCGGCTGTCGATGACTTCATCGGTTCTATTACTGCAAATGAGTTGGCGTTGGCGTTTGAACAACTTGAAGTTGAGTCGTCGTCAAATCTCGTCGGACAAAGACTGAGTGAAACAAACATCCGTTCGGATCTCGACATTGTTATAGTCAGCATTCGACGCGGCGACGGCCGGATACTTTTCAATCCAAGCGGTGACGCAATTATTGAGAGCGGCGACATTCTTATCGCGATCGGACACGCGGAGGCGCTGATGAAATTGACTGCCCTGGCCAAGGGCACAAACAAATCACAAGTCCAAAGTCCAACGTCCAATGTCCAAGGTCGTTGAACAATCCAACTTTTATAACCAGGCTTTCCTACGATGACGGTTGATTGACGTTGGACTTTGGACGTTGGACATTGGACGGAGTAATGAAAATTCTTGTTACTGGCGGCAGCGGTTATTTGGGAACGCATGTGCGCCGTTTTTTCCATGCCGATGACTTTTCTCGACGCTCCGGCCGTGACGTTCTCCGCGGCGAAGACGTCAAAGTTGTCGCCGACTACGATGCCGTAATTCACCTCGCGGCCTATCTAGACAAGGATCCGGAAGGGGCCGAACTTTCGTTTCAGACCAATGTCGAAGGAACCGCGAACATACTAAGAAACCTTCGCCCGAACGCCATCTTTATCTACGCCTCAACCAAAGACGTCTACGGCGCAAACGCCAGTGCCTATTCAGTCGTTCCAGAAACTTGTGCAACTGACTACTGCGGGCAAACGGCACTGGAATGGTCCAAATTAATCGGCGAGCGTTACGTGGAATACTATGCGCGCCGGCGAAACCTTCGTGCGTGCATCTTCCGCATGTCGACAGTTTATGCGCGACCTTCGGAGGGCAACGAGCCCAGCTTTGTCACCCACTACGTCGAGTCGGTGAAGCACCGCGTGCCTATACGGGTGCCTTTGAGTGGGCAACCCGTGCGCGACATACTGCACGTGGAGGATTTCTCGCACGCGTGCCAGGCATTCATCGACTCATCGCTGGCGAGTGGCCTGTATAATCTTGGCGGCGGAAAGGAAAACGCGGCATCCCTACGTGAGATAGTTGAGCGGATCGGCTCGATGATTCAGGTTGCGCCTACGATTGTCGACGACCAGACTTTGCCGCATCCCATTCCCGTCAATTATGTTTCGGATTTAAGCCGCATTCGCGAGCAGTTGGGCTGGCAGCCGGTGATCGGAGTCGAACAGGGACTGCGCAGTTTGTTGTGAGGTAGGACAGCCATTCTTGGCTGTCATCGTTTGGGCTGCCGACCTGTCCGCCGCCGGGAAGGCAGATTTTCCATTTATCATTTCTCATTTCTATTTGTCATTAGCCAGCCGCATCGGCTAGAGGAAACAAGCCCCTAAATGACAAATGAGAAATCTTAAATGACATGCGGAAAATCCTTCTCGAAGACAGGCAGGAATGCCTGTC
>DIYZ01000067.1 GCA_002427845.1 Chloracidobacterium sp. UBA6041
AAACAGACAAAGCCCACGGCACCTGCCGTGGGCTTTGTCTGTTTGAAAATTCCCGCGGGAGACGTGAATGGCTTTAGCAGTACCACAAAGTGCTAGCTGGCGGGTTGTTCCCAGCATCGACCGGTTGGCGATCCCAGACTTTTTGTCTGCAATCACCTTGCGCGCCCGGCAATCCCCGTGCTGCCTTCCCATCGGCCCAGTCTAGATGCCCAGGACGTCGACAAGCTCCTGCACGGCCGCAGCGCTTTTCTGAAGTGCGATGCGCTCCTCCGCGAGCAAATTGATCTCAATGATTTGCTCGAGACCGCGCGCGCCGAGTTTGCAGGGCACGCCAACGTAAAGGCCATTGATGCCATACTCGCCTTCGAGGTAGGCAGCACAAGGCAGAATCTTTTTCTTATCTTTCAGGATCGATTCCGTCATCTCGACCGCCGCGGCAGACGGTGCGTAATAGGCCGAACCTGTCTTCAGCAATGAAACGATCTCCGCGCCGCCATTTGCAGTTCTCTTGACGATGGCATCGATTTGGTCTTTCGGCAGCAACTCCGGTATCGGAATGCCGGCGCAGGTCGAGAAGCGTGGCAGCGGCACCATCGTGTCGCCGTGCCCGCCAAGCACGAACGCCGTCACGTTTTCAACGGAGACGTCGAGCGCTTCCGCGAGAAAGCAGCGCATGCGCGCTGAATCGAGCACTCCCGCCATGCCAATCACGCGGTGTTTGGGAAAACCGGAGCGGCGGAATGCAACCTGGCACATGGCATCCAGCGGATTCGACACAATAATCAAGATTGACTCTGGCGAACGCCGCACGACTTCATCTACAACTTTGGAAACTATCTCGGCGTTGGTCTTCAATAAGTCGTCACGGCTCATGCCGGGCTTGCGCGGCAATCCTGCTGTTATGATTACAACATCCGAGTTCTCGGTGCCGTCATAAGTATTCAATCCGTTCAGACTAACGTCGAAGCCTTCAATCGGCGCTGCTTCGGCCAAATCAAGGGCCTTTCCCTGCGGTACGCCTTCCACGATGTCGACTAGCACGACGTCGCCCAGTTCTTTAGCTGCCAGCCAGTGGGCAGCAGTTGCGCCCACGTTGCCGGCGCCAACTACAGTTATCTTCTTTCGCGCAGCCATCTCTTTTTTTGGATCCTTTCGCGAGGCTGGAAACTGAGCGATCCACTGCGCCCATTCCCGTGGCCTGATTAATGGTTTAAGAATGCTGGATTTGAAAGACCTCGAGTGTATATGGCCGTGCGAGAGAGTGTCAAGAAACTGAAATGCGAAACCTGTAACGCAAAGTGTTAGTTGCGCGCGGCCCTTAAGTTTTTGCGTAAGGCCTGTGCACTAACGCAAGTTGTAGCTTGCAGCGCAACCGACAGTTGCATTACAAACAACCGGTAACTTTGGTTCATTGACGGAGGGATGAATGAAACACAACCGTTGTTGTTTCTTTATGGCCTTACTGTTTCTCGCCGGCTGCACTTTAATCTTTAGTCCAACCGCCACAGTGAAGAAGTTTATCGCGGCTTCGCAAAAAGGCGACGTTGATGCAATGACGGCGCTCTTTTCGACCAAGGCTATTCAGAGAATTGGTCTCGACAAGATTAAGTCAAACAATCAGCTTGCCTAAACCCGCTTATCCGCAAATTGTCAAAGCCGCACACGCAGGCGGAACAGTGATCGTTCAGGTAGTTGTCGATGAAGACGGCAAGGTGATTTCTGCGCACGCTGTATCTGGCCACCCACTATTACAGCCTGCGGCCGTCGCAGCGGCGCATGGCGCCAGGTTTTCGCCCTACAAGCTATCCGGCGTGCCGGTTAAAGTGACGGGTATCATTAACTACAATTTCGAAGCTCAATAGTTCTGCGGCTAAATGAGAGAAGAAGACGCTCGCGAAAGTCTGATCGCCCTTTTGCAACTCGCCTACGCCGCTGAGAAAGCTGCTGGTTATGCCTATCGCGGCCACTGGCATTCCGTCGTCGACGCCGACGAACGAATTCGCCTAGCACAGATCGAGAATGAAGAGTGGCATCATCGCGACTTGGTAGGAGAAATGCTGAATACGCTGGGCGCGGCTCCCAACAAGCGACTGGAGATCCGTGCTGCAATCATTGGGCGGAGCCTCGGTGTTCTTTGTCACTTCACCGGATGGTTGGCGCCCATGTACGGCGCGGGCCGTCTGGAAAGCCGGAATATTCGCGAGTACGAAACCGCGGCGCGTTTTGCAGCAGGGTGTGGTCACCACGAGTTTGTCGATTGCCTGTTGAAAATGGCTGAGGTGGAGTGGGAGCACGAGAAGTACTTTCGTTCGCGCGTACTTATTCATCGCCTGGGCCGCCGACTTTCACTATGGCCGGAGCCGCCGCCTAAAGAGACGATTCGGGAATCGTTCCCGCGAGAATCTGAAGAGACCCTTGAACTGATCGAGGCGAGTCGCTAACTCTTTACTCCAACAATCGCAGAACCTATTAAGATGTTGGTAAGGAACTACTTGAAATTGAACCAGCTGCTGAAAGCGCTCCAAAAGTAACCCAGGCACCAGGTGAACCCGCTGGAAACCGCTCTCGCTGCGTGGTAGTATCCAAACACTTTAGTAAACGTAGTAATCAATAGCCCCCGCTAACGCGACACCCGGTTTGAGCCATGTGGAATCAGCAGACTTTACATCATCGCCCGCTCGATAGCCGCTGCAACTTATTTGCCGACTAGCTGTTCCTTCCTTTCAAAACTTTCGCCACCTGATTGACGAAGAGTCTCGACTTTCGCTGTCGAACTTGTTTTTTGCAACGGTCGTTTTTAGAGGCCCGTTTTTCTGAAAGGAGAACACAACATGTCTACCATAACCATTGCGCCGCCGAAACGGCCCGAAATTAAGACAGCTTTGCCCGGTCCAAAGGGCGCAGAAATTATCGCCGCAGACGCACAGTTTGTAACTCCATCCTATCCACGCCCTTCCTTCAAACTTGTTGCCGAACGCGCGCAGGGTGTTTGGGTGGAAGACGTCGACGGCAATATCTTTCTCGATTGCAATGCCGGCGTGGCAGTTTGTTCGACGGGCCACTGCCACCCCGAGGTGGTCAGGGCGATTCAGCAGCAGGCTGAGCAGTTAATTCATATGTGCGGCACCGACTACTACTATCGCCACATGCCTGCGCTCGCCCGGAAGTTGGACGAAATCGTTCCTGTTCCCTCGCCTACGCGAACTCATTTTGCCAACAGCGGCACCGAGGCGGTTGAGACTGCACTGAAACTGGCGATGCACGCAACTGGTCGCGAAAAGTTCATTGCGTTCTTCAACAGTTTCCATGGACGCACCTTGGGTTCACTTTCGTTGACTTCGTCGCGTGCGGCCCAACGCTTAGGATTTAAGAGACAGGCGCTCGACGTCGTGCACCTCCCCTATCCGAATGACTTTCGCAATCCTTTCAATCCGGCGGACTGTGGCAATGGCGGCGCCGGCCAGGGCGCGCTCAACTGGATTGAAGAACGTCTTTTCAAGACTACGACTCCGCCGGAGGAGGTTGCGGCCATTGTTGTGGAAGCAGTGCAGGGTGAAGGCGGCTACGTGCCGGCGCCAAAGAATTTCTTGCAAGGGCTGCGGCGGATATGTGATGAACATGGCATCCTGCTGATTGTTGATGAGGTGCAATCGGGAATGGGACGAACAGGAAAGATGTTTGCTTCCGAACATTACGGCGTACAACCTGACATCGTCTGCATCGCCAAGGGAATTGGATCGGGGATGCCAATCGGCGCTTGCGTCGCGCGCGCTGATTTGATGGATTGGAAACCGGGCGCGCACGCGTCTACCTTTGGTGGCAATCCTGTCTGCATCGCCGCGGCGTTGAAAACGATTGAGTTGCTCGAGGGCGGCCTGGTGCAAAACAGCGCCGAGGTTGGCGCGTATCTGAAAGCCGGTCTCGAACGGCTGCAGAAGAAGCATGACTGCATTGGCGATGTTCGCGGCATGGGTTTGATGATTGGCGTTGAGTTTGTGGAGGATCGAACTTCCAACAAACCGGCTCCCGAGCTGCGTGACCGTGTTGAAGTGGCTTGCTTTGAGCGCGGACTGATCATTCTGGGCGCCGGGGCAAACACGATCCGCTGGTCGCCGCCATTGATTCTGACCAGAGAAAACGTGGACGTCGCGCTCGAGATTTTTGACGAAGCGATAGCGGCGTCCCTCGAGGGTTAGTCGCGGCTCTGCCACCTGATGTGCGGAAAGGCTGCGCCTTTCCGAAGGGTGTAACAGTTTTGAGGCTTCGCCTCTTTTTTCCAGAAGGAGGCGGAGCCTCAATGCGATTTATGGCTTGCGGAAGGGCAGAGCCCTTCCGCACATCAGGTGGCGGAGCCATCCGCATTGCTCAGATGGACTCGGATTCTAGCTTTGGAGTTTTTCAGCAATCTCGCTCATGCGCGCGCCCAAGCGTTCCTCGTCAACCGTTGTGACCCTGCCCTCGCGATAAACTTCCCTTCCAGCTACTACAGTTAAGATCACATCGCGAGCCGACGATGCGAAGATCAGCGTGCTCACCGGATCGTATGACGGGATCTGATGCGGACCGTTCAACGCGACGACGGCGAAATCTGCCTGCAAGCCTTCCCGCAACTCGCCAATCTGCCCTTCCAAACCAAGCGCGTGGGCGCCACCTAGCGTCGCACTGTGGAAAACTTCATTTGCGCTCAAGCTGCGGTTTCCGTGATCGTTGGCCTCGCCAGGATCGCCTTTGTCATCAACGCCGGCGTTGACTTGTGCGCGAGCAAGCAACAGGGCGAACCTTGCCTCCTCAAGAAGGTCGCAAGTGTTGTTGCTGGCTACCGAGTCGCTACCTAGCCCAACCGCGATTCCCTTATTGAGAAACTTCGCGAAGGGCGCCACACCGTGGCCGAGTTTTGCGTTTGACTTGGGACAATGCGCCACGCGGGTTCCGGTTAGTCGCATCGTTTCCAAATCCGCTTCATCTACGTGAATACAGTGGGCCAGAAGCGGTTGGGTTTCCAGCACGCCATGGTCGGAGAGGTATTGAATAGTCGAGACCCCAGGCGCATTCCAATCGATGCCGCGATTTCGCAATGCGTCGGCAAAGAGGCCCACGCCCTCGCTTAACAGCGAAACTTCCATCACTGTTTCCGCAGCATGCATCATTAGCGGCAGACCCTGGTCGATAGCAAACCTTGAAATCAAGTCCAACTGCGGGGCGCAAACTGTATAAGGCGCATGCGGCGACACGCCACACTTCACCAATGCCGTTTCATGTTCACGAAGCCGAATGATTTTCGTTTTAAGTTTTTCGAAGTTCTCTTCAACAAGCCGCGGATCGGGGCCAAACGATTCCTGGAAAACGATGCCGCGCAAGCCGACGTCGCGAAGTGCAGTCATGCTTTCGCAGGCCGAGTCGCTCGCGTCAGCGACGCACGTTACGCCTGCTCGAGCCGCCTCGCATGCGCCCCAGGCGGCGGAAACGTACAAGTCGTCTTTGCTCATTCGCTCGAGACGCGCCGTTGTCAGTTTCCTTAGCCAGGCGAAGAAATCACTTTCTTCGTTTTCAAGAAAGCCGCGCATGGCGGTGAGTTCGAGGTGTGAATGCGTGTTGATTAAACCGGGAATGATCGCAGATTCGCCGAGGTTGCGAATCAGGGCTTGCGGATTCTTCTCGCGAAGGCTGGAGCTCGGTCCAACGGAGATAAATTGATCGCCTGCGACGGCTATTGCGCCATCGGCGATTGCCGGCGAGGAGACGGGCAAAACCCATCGTGCGCAATAGAGAGTCGTCATGGTTTACTCGAAAAAACTCACTCGCTTGACGCTTTCCTCGGGCTCAGTCGCCGCGCTCATGAGTGGACGTCGTAAGGTCCGAACCAAGCGCGGGAAGTTCGGCAAGCAGCCTGCGGTTGCCGTCGATAGACGTTACGATGCTCAGACGAACAACGTGCTCGCCTTCGGGGTTGTTGTCCACATCGAAGTCTTCAAGTTGCAGGTTTTGCCTTTCGAGCAAATCCAGCAGGCTTTCGAGGAATTGAGCGGGGTCTCGCGTTTTCAGCGAGTAATGAAACAGCCGCTGCCGCCTGATAACAAATCGTTCGACTCTTCGCAAGGCCACCAGCACGACAATAATCAGCGTCGTCGATAACAGAGCCAGACCAAACATTCCCTCGCCGATGGTGATACCGACTGCCCCAACCACGAAAATCGTTGCGGCAGTTGTCAGGCCCGTGATCGATCCGCGCGCCTGGAGGATCACTCCCGCGCCTAAGAAACCTATGCCCGTTACCACTTGCGCAACCAACCGCGCCGGATCAGTGTAGGGAGCGCCACCTCCGATGTGTCGCGACACGATCATAAACAGCGCGGAGCCCATGCAGATCAGCACGTTGGTTCTGAGCCCGGCGGCCTTGCGGCTTAGCTCTCGTTCAAAACCAATCGCGCCGCCGCACACGATTGCCAATAGCAGTTTTGCCGCGACTATCAGGTCCAGCGAATTAGTGAGCAAGATAGGGCTCCCTCGTTTTATCGTGTGAAGCTAAACTCATTGCGACTTTTCAGGCGAAGCCGAGTTCTGGAGCGGTGTAGCCCCCTGCGCTCGCGCTCCCTTTAGTTTGCGGTATCGATCGAGTATCGAGACGACGTAGCCGCGCGTTGACGGGATGTCGATCCTGTTGATGAACTCCTCGCCGGACAAAACCCTGCTGCCTTCTGGGGCTTTATTCCACTCCGAAGCTCGGCTGGGGCCGGCATTATATGCGGCAATCATTCGCGGCACCGCATCTGGCGTGTCGCGGTATTGTTCGTGAATCTTTTCGAGATACCAGCAACCGATCTGAATATTTCGTTCCGGGTCGCGCAGCAGGCTCGTCGGATTCTGGGCCATCTGCCGCTCCAGCTCGCGCATGCCCGTTTCGGCGGCCCACTCGCGGGCCACTGCGGGCGTGATCTGCATCAACCCAATCTCGCCGGCTTTGCCGTGTTTCCACGGACTAAAATAAGTTTCTTCGTAAATAATGCTCCAAATCAGATCTGGGTCAACACGATAAACGGCTGCCTGCCGGGTAATCAACCCGTCGTATCGGTGAATCCAATATTGATTGAAAAAGTAAGAACCGACCAGGATGGTGAGGATGAGAAGGCCAACGACAAGGAAACGTTTCATCGAAATAGATTGTCAGCCAAACAAAGGCAAGGGTAAAGGGGAATGGGTCAAGGTTAAGACAAGACTTTCGCTCGTTACCCTTTACCCTTTGCCCTTTACCCTTGCCTCTCGCTCGCCGGTCTGTCAGTTTCTTCTTTTCAATTGAGCCCAGAAGTTGGCGGCTGAACATGAACTATCCACTCCTTCATAACGTGAACGTAGTGCCAACTCATCCAGAACGTGACCCTGCAACCAGACTTCCGCCTCGAGCGTGACGCCCGGCGCCAGTGTATCTCCGCGCAGCGACCGCTGATTCACCAGAATTTCCAGATTCATCCGCTCGAGATCGACATGTATCCAATACAAATCACTTCCGGAAAGCGGATTCTTCAACGGCTTAAATGCAATTACACGGCCTGACAAACTCCAATCGTTCTCGTGCGCGGCTCGTGACGGCGCCGCCTTATCGAGGGGCATCCATCTCGTTTTCGCAGGCGTCGTGCGCACGCGGGCGCGATATGCCAAACCGCAAAGGCCGACATGAAGTGCCTGCGCGCGGAAGCCGCCTGGTCCAACCTCGGTCAGGTTTTGCAATTCAAACAAGACTTCGCTGTCAGTGCCCTCGCGATAGCCATGGACCACGGCCTCGCCCTCTTCATCATATTCCGTTAAGGCCCAGGGACTGATCGTTTGAATGTATCGGGCGCGGAAGCCGGGCCGGCAATCAGCGTAAAAGACGTCTCCGCTTCCCGACTCATAAAGAACTGTCCAAACCTCTAACCCTTCGCCCAATTTCCAGCAACGGCCGTGAAGCACCGCGCCACGGCGGGTAAGCTGCGTTGCTTCACCCTGATCCCCTGCGCGTTCGGCGAGATAATTAAAAGCCTTCTCGCTTGGCACTTCCAACCCGATGGTTTCAAAAGTTGCGTTCATGAATAAATCTATCGAAAGGTAAACTCAAATCCTATCTGTAGCTGGTTTATGTCTTGCTATCTCGACTTGCCTGCTCGTTTTCGTGGACGTTGCTCGGGTGCGTCGGATTCCGTCATAACCTCGTCACGCAAAGCGCGTGTCCGTATTCCCCGAATAACTCTTTCCGGACCGTGTGCGGGTCTGACCCCAGAGCGTACCATTTCAGCGAAGAGATCGACATCGTAATCAACTTCCCGCGACATCTCCTCACGAATGGCGTGCAACACTTCCAGAAATTTGGGTCGGCGATACATTTCAGATTTCAGATTTAGATCTTGTTTGGAATCCTGATCCCTGGTTTTTTGTTCTTAGTTCTTAATACTTGGTTCTTACTTCTTGGTTTTTGCGCTTTGTGCTTTGTTCTTAGTACTCGCTTTTTGAGATTTGAGATCTCACATTTGAGATTTGAAACTAAACTTATTCAGGTTTCGCTCCCATAACTTTCCCAAATCACTTCGCCTTTTCCGTCGCTTCCGACACCAGGAATTCCGGTGTGACTATCATTGGAACATAAAACCCGGCCGCTGTATTGAACAAACGAATACGCGCCTGCCGCCGAACGTTCGCCAGGTGACCGAAGTTCCAGGTCACCAGGTAGTCGATCTTGTGATAGGAGGCGATGGCCACGTGTAGAGCGTCAGCGATGAACTTGCGATGGAAGATTCCGCGCGAGATGTATCCATCCGCCAGGATGGCTGCCTCTTCGGTAAGCTCAACGTTTTCGAGCCGCGAGATCAAGTTCAAATAAGACGAGCGATGCGGCTCAGCAACGCGCTCAAGTTCGCGCGAAACCAAAGGAGAGATGACGGCGCGGTAGTCGGGCATTTCGTGTTCCCACCAACGGATGGTCAAGTCGCGCCGGAACGGCTCGCCATTGTCCAAATAGGCACCGATGACCGATGTTTCCAGGTAGAGACTCTGTTTCATTGGTCCAGGTGCTCTTCAGGTCTAACGCCCTCGCCACTCTTTGCCGTCTTGCCGATAGGTTCCAGCCGAATTAACCCACGCTGAAAATCGAAAGACACGCGGTAGTGACGTAGGAAGTTTCCTCCCAGAATTCCACTTTGAGTAAACCCCGCTGTTTCATTCACCGGCTCCAGGTCAAGTACAGCAGCGCTAATGCGTTCGCGCATAAACGTGCCCAGCATTACTTTGGGCAGCAATAAACTCTTCACATCTTCAGCTATGCCGGCGGCACCATAGATCCGCATCCGCGTCGGCTCAAGATAAGTGCCCAGATCTTCTTCCGCTGCCAGTTTCTCAGAAACAACGGAAATGCTCGCGCCGGTATCGATAATAAAATTCAGCGGTTTTTCAACTCCTTCAAGCCGGACTTCGCCACTTAGAAATCCGCTCGAAGTGTTGCGCAGCGGGATCTCCAGCGCGTCCGAGGCTAAGGGGATGGTTTTTCTTAGAATCCGCACGCCCAAAAGATCGCGAGCGTTCGGGTCCGATTGCCGACGCAGCGTGAAAACACTCGCGCCATAGTCAACTGACGCTATAAACCGGGTGATCGCGGAAAGACCCAGATAGCCATCGATCGGGCCTTTGTTATCATAAAAGTGGCGAATGTAAACGGGTACACTCTCAACTCTCACATCGCCAATATCCAGCGAAGACAAAAAGCCGTAGACGATCTCAAACTTGCCGCCGCCGCCAACGGCTCGAGCTAATCCGCCGCGTGCTACTGCGTGCAGACCTAACTTCTTCGCTGTCTCTTCAGACACTACGGACATCGCCGAGCCTGAGTCGAGAACGAAGCGCAATGGCTCTTTGCTGCC
>DIYZ01000009.1:0-2268 GCA_002427845.1 Chloracidobacterium sp. UBA6041
GTGATGAGTGATGAGTTATGAGTGATGAGCGAGAAGCAGACGGGTAGATGCTTGCTACTTATTACTCATCACTTACCACTCATCACTTTTTCAATCGCGGCGCGCAATTCATCCGCCTTGACGCGGCCAAAGTGTTTGTAAACCACCTCGCCTTTCGCGTTGTAAAGAAACGTAGCCGGCAAGGCGCCGCCCCATTCTCGATCCACCGCGTTAATTGCTGGTTCCGGATCGGGAACATTCAACAGGTAGACGGGCATTTTGGCGTTCATCGTGCGCAGAAACTTCGGCACTTCGGTATTGATGTCCACTAGATCGTCCAGAGTTACGGCAATGAAATCCAGCCCTCTCGGTCGATACTGCTCGTCGATTTTTACCAGGTCAGGAAACTCGTCGCGGCACGGATCGCACCAGGTGGCCCAGTAGTTGACGAGCAGCGGGTGCGCGCCGTCCCGCTTCAGCAGACCTTGCAACTCATCTGCATTGATCGGGCGCGCTGCGCCCGCCGGCTTAACTACCGGTGCAACCCCAGACGCGTGAGATTGCGCAGCAGCCGAATAACCCAACAACAGACTGCCGAGCAGAGCGACAATGCCGAGGCGGATGACGGTCGGGATAGTTCTGGGAATGGACGTCATCTACTCAGCACGCTTGATCGAGCAGCCAAAAGCGTTGGCGGTCGTTTTCGCAACCGGTTTTCCTGATAGCGTGGTGTCGAGTGCGTCGCGCAATTCGCTCGATCTCACTTGCGACATATCTTTACTGTTGTCAATCCGGCCGTGAAAGAGAAGTTTGTTGTTGGCGTCGAGGAAATATGCTTCCGGTGTCCTGGTGGCGCCCAATGCGTCGGCAATCTTATTGCCCGCATCTTTAAGAATTGGGAACGTCAAATGTTTTTCCGCGGCGTGATTTTTTACGTCGGAAGCAGACTCAGTTGAATTGGCATTGATGCCGATGACAGTGATGCCGCGCGCTTTGTAGTCCTGCGCGAGTTTTTCCATGCGCTCGTTGTAGGCATTGGAAACGGGACACTGCACCGCGATGAAAATCAGGACCGTGCCGTTCTTTCCCTTAAGCGAATTGAGCGAGTGGTCTTTGCCGTCGGCGTCGGGAAGGGTGAAATCTGAAATCGCGGCGCCAATAGCGGGGGGAGATGGAACATCAGCTTCACTACTTCGCGCGCTTATGCCCATCGCAACGGCCGCGATTGCCAGCGCAGTGGCCGTTATTAGCGAGATGGCCTGCATCTTCTTCATGGGTCTAACTCCTCTTAGTGGCGATACAAATCAAAAACAGAAATGGGGAAACGAAGCGACCGCAAAGTGGCAAACTGGAAACGAAAGATTAACAGTCTGAGATAAGACGTGGCAAGCGAGTGAAGCGTGGGGTAGTAGTGCATTTTAGGCCTCCACCTGCGTTGCATTACAGAACCGCTCGCGGGTAGCGAGCGGATACAAGACGCAACGAAGATTAGCGATGATGAAGTCCTACGGTACCGTGGACAGTTGGATGCCAACATCCGCTCGCTACCGCGAGCGGTTCCTGTAACGCATGGCTCCTCAGTTGTCTGTCAGCATCCGGTCGCTGCGGCTCCCGGTTCTGTAGCCGAGGTGTATCGCTAGGGCCTAATCAAACTTGCAAAGTATCAATGCGGAGTTGTGGGCTAGTTGCAGGATTTTATTGCCCAGCGGGTCAGTGCGGAAATGGGCGTTATCTATCGGAAGAAAACTAGGGCGGCAGCTTCCGCCACCGTATGGCGACAACCAGCACGGTCAAGGCGATGGTCACGAGAGCGGACAGCAGACAAAACTGGCAGAAAGCCTTGATGACGAACGCTTGCAGATAAACCAGCCAAAGCGTGATCAGGAACATTACCCCGACGATAATTGCGAGTAGCTTGCCTGCGACTTTGTAGCCAAAAGCCGCGAGCGTCGCGAGACTGAACACTGCGAAGTAGGCGCCTGCGCCAATTAGCGCGAGCGGGACGCCGCGGACGGAAGCATACGAGCTGCTGAGCACTTCCGAGCAGCCGCTGACGATCGTGCAGCGAACGCTGCGGCCCGACAGGTGCTCAACGGTTAGATAGATGGCATCAGCGAGCCCGACCAGTGACAGCAAAGCTACGACACCGTAGAGCATTGCTGCGCGCGGAGGGTGATCTGGTTGATGTGTTTGGTTTGAGCTGGTCACGAAATCTGATGCGGACCCTTTGTTTTGGGTTAGGCAGAAGAGTCCTGCGGACACAGTCGGTGATTTACAGAACCGGGAGCG
>DIYZ01000009.1:2447-41583 GCA_002427845.1 Chloracidobacterium sp. UBA6041
ATGCTATCACTCAATGAAATCCAAACCACACGACTTGTTGTGGTATAGATCATATTCAAGGTGGACTCTCGCACCCGGTCGCTACCACCACCCCAGCGGGCTGCCCGGCTGGAGACCCCGGTCCGCTCCCAGTTCTGAAATTGCTTGTCATCTATCATGGATGACTGGCAAGTTCCGTATTAATAATTTCGCGAAGCTTGTCCGGCACCATCAGAGACTCAAAAGGAACTTCCCGGCCATTAAGAAAGACCGTCGGTGTGCCTTTGACGCCGAGTGAGTGCGCGCGCTTACCGTCCAAAAAAATTCGTTGCTGCACAACGTCGCTGCTTATATCTCGCTTGAAACGCTCGAAGTCCAGGCCAATCTTCGTTGCATATCCCTCGAAGATGGGGCGGACGTCAAAAGCCTCATGCCAGGTTTTCTGGTTCTCATAAATCAGGTCATGCATTTCCCAGAACTTACCTTGCAAACCGGCTGCCTCGGCCGCGCGGGCGGCCGCCAGTGCGTGCTGATGATTGGGGACGAGGGGAAACTCACGAAAGATTATTCGAATGCGTGGTCCAAATTCCCCCTCCAATGTTTTCAGAATGGGGTGGAGCAAACCGCATGGCGGACATTCAAAGTCGCCAAACTCTTCGAGTGTGACGCGCGCGTCGGCCGGACCTAATGCATGTGGTGGATCGGCACCGGCATCCGGTGAGTCTGGCATCTGCGCCGGGGATGATGTGCTGGACGCAGCGGTCGTAGCCGGAGTTTCCGCCGTTGACCGCTTGAAGTACCAGGCCATCAGTAAGGCCGCTCCCAGCACAGCCGCAATAATTATGAATGGAAGGTTACGTTTCATAAGCCAAAAAATTATTCAGCGTCAGTCGGCAAATCCGACGGTTGGTGGCTTCCCGTCGATTGAATGCAAGCTACACCGCGCGCGCAAACTGGAAATTTGCGTTGCCACGGCGGCAGTCAGTCCGGTCCACCAGCAGCATTACTGAATGGTATAGGGAACGGTCTTGTCGAGATCGCCATTAGTGTAAACCTCGACCTTATATTTTCCCGTGGGCCAGTCTTGCGGCAACGTCAAGTGACCGTGCACTACATTCTCCAGCGTCTTTGTGGTGTAGTTGATGTCTTTGATCTTCTGGTCTTTAGTGCCGTCGGCATCAACGATCCACCATGAAAACTTCATCTGCGTCCCTGACTTTGCTTCTTTCAAAGTCGCGATGCAATGAATAGTACGGTCGCCGGGCTCAAAGGTAGTGGTCTGCTCTCCCGGCTCACCATTGCCATCATCCTTGGCCATGTGGATTTCCTTGATCGCAGATCCCGCTCCTCTATCAACCGCAGCATTCGAGTTGCTGTTTGTGTTGTTGTTGCTATTGGTGTTGACGTTTTTGAGCTTGCCAAGATTGCAGGCGAGCACGACGAAGATTAGAAGGCCGGCAGCAAGCCAGGCTGGATGGTGTTTCATCTTGGTCTCCACTGTGGTTATGACGCAGGCTGTTGGCTTGCGTTTTTCTAACTATGAAACTGCGCGCTGCAAACGAACAGTTTGCGATATAGATTCGAGGGTATTTGAAAGTATACGCAATCAAGCCACCGCGGCCAGCGTGGCAGCAAGCGAACGAAAGATATCGCGGCCGTCGCTCGAACCCAGCAGTTCTTCACAGGCGCGTTCCGGATGCGGCATCAACCCGAGCACGTTGCGCTCGCGGCTGCAAATGCCCGCGATGTTATCGCGCGAGCCGTTTGGATTTGCCGACTCGACTATATTTCCACTGGCGTCACAATAACGTAAGACCACGCGATCTTCTCGTTGCAGCTCCTGAAGCGTTGCCTCATCGCAAACATAGTTTCCTTCGGCATGGGCGATCGGGATTCGTAGCACCGAATGGCGGGCCAGCTCATTTGTGAAAGGCGTGTCGGAAGTTTCCACGCGCACAAAGACGTGTTCGCAAATGAAATGCAGATCGCGATTACGAATCAAAGCGCCGGGCAACAGACCTGCTTCGCAAAGTATCTGAAAACCATTGCAGATGCCCAGAATGAAGCGGCCGCTCCGGGCAAACTTCTTTACTGATTCCATTACCGGCGAAAAGCGAGCGAGCGCGCCCGCGCGCAGATAGTCGCCATAGGAAAAACCGCCAGGGATAATCAGCGCGTCGTAAGAGTTCAGATTTGTATCGCGATGCCAGATGAAGTCTACCGGCTGGCCTACGTGCTTGGAGATCACGTGATAGGCATCGTGGTCGCAGTTAGAGCCGGGAAAAACAATGATGCCAAATTTCACCCTTCAATCTCCACGCGGTAGTCTTCAATAATCGGATTAGAAAGAACTTCGCGCGCCATGCGGGCCACTGATTCGCGCGCTTGTTCCTGGTCGGCTGAATCCGGGAGCGTTATCTCGAAATACTTGCCCTGGCGGACATCCGAGATACCCGTGAAGCCGAGCAGCTCTACGGAGTGCTGTATCGCTTTACCCTGCGGGTCAAGGATGCCCGGTTTGAGACTGACGTAGACTTTCGCTTTCATACTCTTTGGTGCTGCTCCAAAATTCTCGAGGCCATACTAAAACATAACATTGCTTCATGTGTAGCTGATAGCATAATATCTCCGCCCACAACCTTAGTATTCAACCTTCAAACAAATATAGATCAGGAGAAACTAAATAATGCAAAACCCACCGGCCGGTCAGGGCTATGGAAGCGGAACCGGTAACCCCCAAACAGGCGCTTCGCGACCCGCTGCGGGCGGCCTTGATCCAAAAATCGCCGCCGCGATCTCATACCTATGGATCGTCGGACTAATACTTTACTTCATGGAAAAAGAAAACCGGTTCGTGCGCTTCCACGCCATGCAATCGATCCTCTTTGGTATCGTGAACATGATAATCATGACTGTGCTGATCATTCTTGCCGTGATACTAACCATTGTCTTTGGTGTCGGCGGCGCGGCCATCGGAGGCGGCGCCAGCGCGATAGGAACTTTGCTTGTATTCCTGATCTGGATAATCGTAGCCCTCATTGTTCTGGTCTTTGTTATTGGGGTGGTGCTTGCCGCCGTGAAAGCCTTTCAGGGCAAAACTTTCAAGCTACCCATCATAGGTAACATGGCCGAGAAGATTGTGAACAAGTAAGCGAAACCAAACTTAAGCTTCGGTTGACGTCAGTTTCACTTTGCAAGATCTCATCACCTGGCTTTTAACGGCACGTGACCCGGATTGCCACCGGGGATGAAACCGCTTCAACGGCTTCCTTGAAACCTTTCAATTGGAAACCGTTGAAACCGTTTCACTCCAATTCACTTCAATGAAGCGCGGTGCTAGTCAGATTCGCCGAAAACCCTGTCAAAGATCTTGTCAACATTTCTCAGGTAAGTGTCGAGTTTAAACACGGCATCTATCTCTTGCGGAGAAAGATGAGATTTGATGTCAGGATCGTTTTTCAGTAACTCCCGAAAGTCTTTGTTCTCATCCCACACCTTCATCGCGTTTCTTTGTACCCACTCGTAAGCTGTTTCACGCGCAACGCCCTTTTGCGTGAGAGCCATCAACAATTGACCGCTAAAGATAAGACCTTTGGTCGCGTCTAGGTTCTGAACCATACGCTCGGGATGTACCACGAGTCCTTCTATCAGGGATGTGGCCTTGTGAAGCATGTAATCCAGAGCAATACTCGAATCCGGGAGCACGACGCGTTCAGCGGATGAATGCGAAATGTCGCGTTCATGCCAGAGGGCGACGTTTTCGAGACCCACCAGGCTATTGGCCCGTACGATTCTGGCGATGCCGCAGATCCGTTCGGAGATTATCGGATTGCGCTTGTGAGGCATCGCGCTCGAACCCTTCTGGCCCGGCGCGAAACGCTCCTGCGCTTCGTTAACTTCGGTGCGCTGCCAGTGACGGATATTGAGGGCAAACTTGTCGAGCGATGAAGCGACAATGGCCAGCGTGCTCAGGTATTCCGCATAGCGATCGCGCTGAATAATCTGCGTCGAAACAGCAGCAGGCTTTAGGCCCAGTCGCGCGCAAACCTTCTCCTCAACCTCCGGATCCAGCAGGGCAAATGCCCCGACGGCACCGCTTATTTTCCCAACAGCGACCGCCGCTCGCGCGTGCGCCAGTCGGTCCCGGTTGCGGCGCATTTCGTCGTACCAAAGTGCGAAGGTCAATCCAAACGAGGTTGGTTCAGCGTGAATGCCATGAGTGCGGCCAATTTGCGGTGTCTTTTTAAACTCAAAGGCCCGTTGCTTGAGCACCTCCATCAACGCGGCAATCTTCAGCAGCAGCAGATCGCCGGCATCTCTGAGCAGCAAAGCGTTAGCGGTATCCACGACATCCGAAGACGTCAGGCCGTAGTGAATGAAACGCGAGGCGTCGCCAATGTTTTCCGCGAGGTTAGTGGTGAACGCAATCACATCGTGGTTGGTGGTTTGCTCGATCTCATTTATTCGCGCAACTGAAAAACTTGCGCGCGACTTGATCTGCTCGAGCGCGTCACGCGGAATCGTTCCCATGTCGGCGTGGACTTCGCAGACGGCAATTTCCACGTCCAGCCATTTCTGAAACTTGTTCTGCTCGCTCCAGAGGGCGCCCATTTCAGGCAATGTGTAGCGGTCGATCATCTCTTGGTAGGACAGGCATTCCTGCCTGTCTGTTCTTACTGTCGGAGCTATGACAGACAGAATGTCTGTCCTACATTATTTCAGCGCCGTTGAGTTTACGAAATACCGTGCCAGCAGCCAGCGGCCGTCGCGCTCAACCAGAGTGAAAGTTTCCATGCCTTCGCCCTTCTGAAACTTTGTCCTGTAAGTAACGATGTAAGCGCGGCCCTGAAGTGGTCCACTGGAATTCTGCTGTTCCGTGGCCGACTGCAGCGTGCGGTTTTCAACCAGACCGAGTTTTGCGCGCAGAGTCTTGAGTGTGGCAACCGACTGTTCGAGCGTTGCGTCTTGTCGCCACAACTCGGACGCCTCGTTATAAATCTTTTCGTAACGCTCCGCTGCAATCTCTTCGCTTACTGAGTCAATCGCCGACTCCACTTCCGGCGGAATAGTTTGGCGTTCTGATTTCAACCCGCAACCGAATGAAAGCGAAACCAACAGCATCAGCGCGCAGGTAAAAGGCCGGTTGGAATATTGTTCGACAAACTTGAGTTTGTCGGACGTTCCGCCTTCATGCTTCATCCTTTTCCTACACCTCGATCCAGGGAGTCGGCTCCCTGGGAAACGACAGGCTGACCTGAGTGTCCGCGTGAAAAAGCGGGTAGCGCTCCTGTAGGGCAACTTCGACGGAAATCTTCGCGAGATAGGGATTGTTAGCGCGCTGCGAAAGATGGGCCAGCACGAGAAATTTCGCGACCCCGTCAAAGCCGTCACGAATCCAGTCGGCCACGTCTTCATTGGAGAGATGACCGAGCCGCGAAAGAATTCGCTGTTTCAGTTCCCAGGGATAAGCATCACAAGCTTTGAGCATGTCACGGCTATGGTTGGATTCGATCACGATGGCTGCGCAACCACGCAGTCGCTCACTGACAAGCGTCGTGATGTGGCCAAAATCCATCAAGGTGGCAATCTTTACGCCCTGGTGCGTTGCCGTGAAGCCGAAATTGTCTACAGCGTCGTGCGGAATAGTAAAAGGATGGAAGTCAATCTCGCCGATGCGGAAGTCTCTGCTTGATTCTATTTGCTCAACCCGATCGCGCAGCGCCTGGGCGCGTTTGCGCGGCTCTTCATTGCTGACATTCTGACGTTCGCTTACGTAGGCTTCGCGGGTCTTGGCGGAAATGTAGACGGGACACTCGACGGCCCTAAGTAAAACGCGCAGGCCGCCGGCATGATCGCCATGTTCATGCGTGACCAGCACCGCGTCGAGCCGTTGAACGTCTTCGCCGACGAGGGCGAGCCGGCGCGCAATTTCTTTGGCGCTCAATCCGGCATCGACGAGAACACGTGTTTCGCCCGCAACGATCAAAACCGCATTGCCCGTTGATCCGCTGCCGAGAACGGTAAGTTTCATGTTAAGGAATTAGAGCTATGAACCCGTGCTACTAAGAAAGGTGTAGAAAGAAACTTTATCATTTAATACCGAAAACGGCTACGGCACAAGATACTCGCCTAACCTTTGCAATAAGCGTTTATGCCGATCACTTGAAATCGAACCAATTGAACCAACAATCTTCTTACGTGGAACCACAACCAGAAAACCGAGCCTGATTAAGGACTCTTCTATCAAGCCGCTTGACACAAAGTCTGGATCGCTTAGAAATCACCTCGTCGAAATCCTTTGCGGCCTGGCGTAACTGCGTGCTCACGCCGCAAACAAGCACATCTCCGAAGGGCGGCATCTCACGCAAGACGATGGCTGGACGATTCTTGACCATGCCATCAGCTTGTGGCATTGGCACTACAATTACATCACCTTCCTTCATACGCGGGATTCGCCTCTTTGATTAAATCCAATGAATACTCCGGCTCATCATCGCTGTAAGCTCGTGCCAAACTTTCCAACGACAGCCGCGTCCAGTCTTCGCGCTCCTCATCTGAGGATTTTGGTAACACCGTAATGATTAGCTCCACATTTGGCTCAAGTTCAAATGGCTCGTCCAGCAGAATTTGGCTGCCGTCAAAATGTGCGCGTAAAGTTTTGGTCTCCATAAGCATCAATCTCCTGCAGGGATTTTACAGGCCTTTCTTTTCTTAGCCAATGTGCCAGGTAAGCGTCGGAGTTGACTTTGCACGGCGCCCATTAATAGGCAGCAGGTCATGAAATTTCTTCGAGATTAAAGGAGATCTGATATCGCACTAACTTAACATTGGGTAGCCCTCTCGCCGCAAAGATTACTCTTGAATCAAAGCTCGATGCCACCAAGATTCCTATAGTAACTCATCTCATTCCTACATCAGGCGAAGCCTCCTCGCCACATCTTCGGAGCTTCGATGGTCCCCCCGGGGTGCCTGATGGAATCGGGCAATCGTGCGCGCTCCAGCATGACCGGCGTGATTGAGTGTATGGTCACAAAGCGATTGGCATCGAACTCCTCCGACCATCGTCTTTTCGGCTGGCCCGGGGGCAACCACACTTCTATGTGGCGGGCGAACTCTGCTGACGCGGCGCGCACGGCGGGCATCTGATCGGAGTCACCGGTCACTAGAATAGCCCTTTCGTAGAACTCCTTCGCAGCATCCAGCACGAGAGCTATGGCGATATTGACGTCTGTCTGCTTCTCCTTGCGCTGCCAGCGTCGCTGAGTGTCGCCCTTGTGAAAGCCCTCGACGACTTCTAGATGCGATATTGTGCGCACCGCACGTAGCCACAGCATCTGCCTACCTCTCTCCCCGCCTGCCTCTCCGCCGGTCTCGCCAAGATCTCCAACAGGTGCGGTAAAATACTTAATTCGAGTAAGCGATCCCCGGCTTCGAATGATTTCGCTTGCCAACGCTCCGAAATCGCACCAAGCCAGGTGAATGGGCGTAATGTCCGGACGCTTCTTGATTGCGTAGTAGAAATTGTATCCATCGATGTACATCGCCCATTTCTGTGTCGCTGCCATCAATGTCTCCAGAGGGTGCGGCTACTTCAAATCTTTAGCCGCGAGCGATCGACGAGAAAGCCGTTGAGGTTTCCGAGTGCGCCCAGCGCGAGGGATTCACTGGTGAAAAACTTGCGGGCCACTCGCTGTAAATCTTCCGGAGTGACAGCCTCGATCTTTTCAATGATCTCAGCCGGTGAAATACGGCGGCCATGAATGATCTCCTGGCGGGCGAGGGCGCTCACCCGCGAGCTTGACGACTCGAGGCTAAGGAGTATTGACGATAAGGCCTGATCCTTTGCCAGCTTTAGTTCTTCTTCAGCAACGCTCTCGACTACCACGCGGCGCATCTCTGCGAGCGAGAGATCGAGTACCTCGTCCAAATGTTCGGGAGACGTGCCTGCGTAGATCGTAAAGATACCGACATCGGAGAAGGTGCTGCCGCCAGCTCCGACTGAATAAGCCAGACCGCGCTCTTCTCGGATTGTTTGCCAAAGCCGGCTGGAAGTGCCACCACCAACAACTGAAGCCAGCAGGCTGGCCGCATAACGGTCGCTGTCTTTTGCGTCCGGCCACGGAGCGGCGACAACGAGATGCGCCTGCTCGAGCTCTTTCTTCTGCTCAATTAGTATCGGCGCCGCCGGTGCCGGCGATTCTTCAGCGGGATCCACCCGTGCGTTTTCTATGTCAGGCACGGAATCGGCGAACGACTTCTCAACCAAGCCGACCAACTGCTCATGCACCACGTTGCCCGCCGCAGCGACTACGAGGCTCGACGGAGAAAACTCGCGCGCGTGAAAAGCTGAGATCGTATTGTGATCAAACGACGAGATCGTCTCTTCAGTGCCCTCAATCGGTCGTCCCAGGGCGTGGCCGGGGAAGTAGGCGGCGTTGAACAGTTCACCCAACAACTCGTCGGGAGTGTCCTCAACCATTTTCATTTCTTCGAGGATGACCTTCTGCTCGCGTTCAAGGTCATTTTGATCGAAGCGAGGGTTGGCGAGGAGGTCGGCAAGTAGATCAAATGCCTCGGGCAAGCTTCTGTCCGCAACCTTTACGGCGAAACCAGTCATCTCATGGGTCGTAAACGCATCCAGATGTCCCCCGAGCCGATCTGATTCAACGGCAATGTCGCGAGCCGTCCGGCGCTGCGTCCCTTTGAAAACCGCGTGTTCGATAAAGTGGTAGATGCCATTCAGCTCCGGAGCCTCGTGGCGGGAGCCGCGGCGCACCCAAATGCCGGCGGCTACAGAGCGGAGGGCCGGCATATGTTCGGTTAGAACCGTAATGCCGTTGGAGAGTCGGGTCGAGCGAACTTCGTCAATCATGTGTTGCACAAATCAAAAACTGACAAAAATTAATACAGCTCCGCATCCTAGCACGGCATAAACCGGGGGCAAAGTGGAGCCTCCGAGGCCGAGGCCAAGATAGATTCAGGCACACATTTGTTGCAGCGATTGCCAGTGGGAGTAAGCTTCAGTTTCCGATTAAGCCTATCGCGCGACTTCTCACGAAAACATCTTTCACAATCGGGCAGTCGCTAGTAAGGGACCTACCATGAGTCCTCATCGTCATCTCACCCTTTCTGCCGAAAGAGAGCGTTATCTGTGTGCTTCCGGCGCAAAGTGTGCCGGAGCGGCGCGAGGACTTCTAACCTTTCCTTTCCATGACAAAGCCCCGCTATCACTGGGACGTGATGGCGGGGCCTTCGCGTTACACATTCGCTACCGCATTGCGGCAAACAAGATGCGTAACCACGCAGCGAGCATCTTAGCGCGCAATGCGGTGGCGACTCAACCGAAAAGGAGTTGCTACCATGCAAAGCATTAAGAACTATCTCATCGCTTTTAGCGTCCTCGCTCTCGTGTTATTCCCGCTGCCGACTTCAGGTCAAACCCAAGACTATCCGCCTGAGTTTTCGCCGCTCAGGACTTCGCGCCCGCGGCGGGAGCAACGGTCGCTGATTCCGCCAACCAAGTTCGTCAAGGTTCAGAACGCGATTCCTAACAGATACATCGTCGTGCTGAATGACGATGTTGTCCCGAGTGATGCCCCGCTCGCTGTTCGGCGAGCGCAGATAACCGCAATCGCCAATAGTCTCGCGCAAGCTCACCTCGGTAGAGTTGGCTTCGTTTACGAAACCGCACTCAAAGGCTTTTCGATTGAACTACCCAACGAAGCCGCTGCTATAGCGATCAGTCAAAACCCGCAGGTCAACTGGGTGGAAGAGGTGGGACGGCTTCAAGTGATGCAAGAAGAACCGGAAGCGTTTCAGACTAATCCTCCCTGGGGATTGGATGCCATCGACGGAAGCATCCCAGTTGGGCCGGTTGCGCCTAACGGCACGACAAATGGGATTTACATCTACAATGCCACTGGCGCGAACGTTCTTGCGTATGTGCTTGACACGGGCATTAGGAGGACGCATCAAGATTTCGGCGGTGTTTTCGGTCGGGCGTCGATTGATGCTGACTTCATTAACGGTCAATACAACGATGTGTGCGCCCCCACATCCGGTAGTAATGACTGTGTTGGACATGGCACGCACGTCGCTGGCACTCTCGGTGGCGCAACGTATGGCGCGGCAAAGGCGGTAACAATTCTGTCGGTCAAAGTCTGCAACTACTTTGGATGCCCGACCGATGCGGTGAATAGAGGAATTGATTGGGTAACGGAAAATCATTTCGCAACTCCTAATTACACCCGGGTAGCGAATATAAGTATCGGCGGAGACGGTCCGTCTACCGGATTTGCGTTGGATAACGCGGTGATAAACTCAATCGCTGCTGGAGTGACTTACTGTGTCGCCGCCGGGAACAGTAATGATGACGCTCGATTCTTTAGTCCCGCGGATGTTGCGATGGCCTTGACTGTGGCCGCAAGTGATGCTGGCGACAGCCGCGCGTTGACCTTTCCTTTCGGGGGCGGCTCCAACTTCGGTAGCGTAGACCTTTTTGCTCCAGGTTATGGCATTTTGTCTGATTTTGCCGGGAGTGATACGGATACAGCAATCGGATGGGGAACGTCCTTTGCTTCTCCGCATGCCGCCGGAGCGGTGGCTATTGTATCTACAGGGCCGAACCGGCACGGCCATCTGCTCTGCCTTCCCAATTCAGGGACGTGCGTCGTCGGTAGGCGGGCCGATATCTAGAAACAGCATCGATCGTGGGAGAGCCATCATTGTGATGAATTCCGACGGCAGCAATCAAATCAATCTCTCGAATCGGAGTGATCGCGCGTTCTTCGACGTTTCGGTGGACTGGCAACCGCTCCCCGCTGGCTGAACAAGTTGAACCAGTTCAACGGGGACTACATCGCGGCGGAAATGGTCAAAGCCTTCATTATCTCTGGAGAGTATCGTGAAAGATTCGGTCAGCCATAACGAGCTGACTTCGTTCTTGCTGTCCTGATTCAGATCGGAAGGTATGTCCTTCTGCTTGACAGCGCTTTGATTATTGGCGGAAAATGCGAACTATCCACGGTTCCGGTAAGTCTCCTGGCCTGAACCAGTTCGCCTTCTGCGGGTTGAGGCGAGGTGCCCCGTTAGTTTCGAGAAGGCAAGAGTTCGAAGGAGACTTCTTCCTTATTTTGCGCAAACAACAGCCACAGTCGATTGCTTCAAACGTTTTCCACGGGGAGACGTACGGAGGTTTCGTGCGATGAGAAGAATGACCGGGAGAAGTGAATTCGGGAAAAGAATATTCGGTCTGGCGCTGGTAGTAATTTCGATCGGATTTTACCTGCCGGTTCCGCCTGCCAGCGCAAGTAGAGGAAACCTGGCGACGATTACTGGAGCCGTTCAGGACAACAAAGGCAATCCGGTTGCCGGCGCGCTGATTTCTCTGGTGAAAGACGGCGCCAGCAAAATTATCAAGCAAACCCACAGCGATTCCGAGGGCCGCTTCAGCGCGCGAATCTCGCCCGGCCGTTATGGCATTCGTGCGATTGCCCAGGGCTTTAACGAGGTCGTCTTTTCTTCTGTAGAAGTTCGCGCCTCACAGGAACTTGTTTACCGTTTTAATCTCGAACCCATTGGTTCCGGCAGGACGTTGCCCGAACGCCGCAAGGATCGCGACGACGTAAAATGGACTTTGCGCTCTGCTCAAACACGTCGTTCCATCTTTCAAGCTCAAGAGTGCGAGGATCGCGACATTCAGGCAGTGCTGGGATCGGAAACCGCGTCGGCTGGCAACACCGCTGCTGAAGTACCCGCCGACGAAGCCGCCCAGACGCCAACTAAAGATACGCAGCGCCGGATGCAAGGCGTTGTCGAAACATATTTTGCCAGCAACGCTTACGGTGGCAGCTATCCCGGTCTAAATTTTGCAATTTCAACTAACCCAACCGACCGAATCGAATTGATCTTCGCCGGACAGACTGGCGCCGGCGCGAATGCTCCCGCGCGATTTGAAGCGGGCACGCACTTACGCGCCGGACACCGGCATCGAGTGGGGATGAGTTTGGGCGTCGCTCGCTTTGGCGCACCAATTTGGGCAGCCACAAAAAACAACGAGCCGAATCGCGTGGGCCAATTTTCCGTGCGCGCGATCGATGAATGGATCGTGCGCGATGGAATAGTTGTCGTTCTCGGGCTGGATTACTCTCGTTTCATTGGCGCCGGCGGCGCCCGCTCAATCAATCCGCGCATTGGAATCCAATACGATGCAAACGCTCGGACGCGTCTGAAAGCGGCTTACGCGCCCGGCGGCGAAGAAGGACGCATTCAAAGCGTGGCCAACTTCGAAGACAGTCAGATTGTTTTCAACGAAGCTAACCATCGACCAATTGCTTTTGTTGATGGCCGGGCAGTAATGGAACGTAGCCATCGCCTGGAATTCGGCGTTGAAAGAGTTATCGATAACAAATCGAATCTCGAGATGTCCGCGTTTTTTGATACGACTACCGGTCGCGGCGTAGGCTTGCTTAGCACCCCTATGACCGCCTTCTCCGGGACGACTGGAGAAGCGTTTATCAATGTTGCGAATCAGCAGGGTGCGTCGCGAGGCATGCGCCTGGTTTACACGAGACGATTGAGCAGGGTGTGGACGGCATCAGCCGGATACTCGTTTGGACGCGGACAGAGACTTTCGTCGAGCGACATCTTGCGACCCTCGGAAATGTTCGCAAGCGGGTTTTTCCAAACCGCTGCGCTGCAACTGGGTGCAGGTTTTGATACTGGCACCAACATCCGCACCGTATTGCGCTTCTCGCCAAACGCGACCGTGTTTGCTATCGACCCGTTTGCGGGACGACTGGGTGTTTACGATCCGTCTCTAAGTATTCAGGTGACGCAAGACCTGCCCAGCTTCGGCTTGCCTGTTCGAGCCGAAGCAGTACTCGATGCGCGCAACCTGCTGGACGTCCAGCCAAACACCGAAAACGGAGAAGTACTCACGCAGCTAAGCACAGGTCGCCGTTCAGTTCGCGGGGGGATCTCCCTCAGGTTTTAAAAGAAGCAGGAGGGACAAAGCTGAAGTTAATTTCAGCGAACGTCTTGCTTTTGCTCCTCCTCAACTATCTGCCAGTTCTCCAAAATCTCGGAAAAGTCCAAAAACTCGGATAGTGCACACTGCGAAGAAGGCAACTGGAAACCCGCGGCAGGAGCAAAGTGAAAGCAAACGTATCAGCGATTTACTGAATGGAATCCCGCTGATGTCTCGCCAAAGAGAATCAGACAGTGAATGCGTGACTCAGCTTTTCGCGAAAAACCGTTGGGAACAAACCTTGCATTTTTATCGCCGGATCGAGAGTTCTAAAAATATACTCGAAGATACAATTCAGTGAAGAGATCGGTTTTTACAACTGGGGCCTGGTTAGTGCTGGCCGGCGCTGCGCTACTCGTGACGGCGGGCGTGCTCAACTTTGCCCAGCGGCTAAGGCATGAAACGCCTGCCTGGGATGGCGTTGGGTGGGCAGATACCAAGCAAGGCATCATTGCCGAAACCGTCGAAGCCGGCTCCTCTGGCGCGCGTGCGCAAATCCTGCCGGGCGATCACTTGCTCGCGATTAGCTTAAATAACAAGAACTATGAAGAGGTAGCGCACGACAAAGATGTGCAAATGTATCTGGACCAGGCGCGAGTGGGCGGCGAGATACATTACTTAATTGAACGGCCATCGTATCCGGAAGACAGCCGGTATTATTACGCCGATTTAGACAACCTCGATGCCGTGCGCAAGTGGACCCCGCGTGATCTTTACATCAATTTCATCGGGCTGGTCTTTCTCTTCGTCGGCTTCTTCGTTCTCTTCAAACAGGGGGGACGCGCGCCCTACGCTCTACACTTTGCCGGTCTCTGTCTGGCTGCTTTTGTTTTTTGCTTCTACACACCCGTTGGCACTTATCGTGATCTGGATCTGGCGATCGCCATTCTCGACAACGCTGCGCTAATTCTGTTTGCGCCTCTCTTTCTGCATTTCTGCGCCATCTATCCGGTCAAGCAGCAACTATTCAGCACGCGCCGCTGGCGCGCCGCTTTGCTCTACGTTCCCGCCGTAATCCTGCTCGGGCTTGAGAGTTTTATTTTTCTCCGGAACGTATTGAGCACAGTCATTCCAGTTTTGCGGCACGCGCCCAGTCCTTCAGTGTCCTTCGTTGGCCTCTTCTACAAGTTGACTCTGGCACACTTCGCCGTAGCGTTAGTCGCCAGCGCTGTATTGTTGGTCACAACCTGGATCAGAGCCAGGAGCGCGGTTATTCGCCAGCAGATGAAGTGGGTGATTTGGGGGTCAGTGTTGGCGGTGGCGCCGTTTACACTGCTTTACGCCGTCGGTTACCTATTGGGCGCGGAAACCGATCCGTGGCTGACTGACGCAGCCGTGCTGCCCTTGATTCTCATCCCGCTCTCGTTTGGCTATTCGGTTGTTCGCTATCGGCTGATGGACGTTGAACTGGTTGTTCGACGCGTCTTTGTTTACGTGCTGACAACGCTGGCAATCGCCCTGATGGTAGGCGCCGTGGTTTACCTTGCTGGCCTTTACGCTTTGGGCGGAGATCAAAGCTTCAGTTCGGGTGAAATAACTTTGCGCGTGGTTTTGGCGATCGTGGCGATGGCCGCCATCGTCATGATTGCGGCGCCGGTGAAAAGTTTTCTGCAGGAACAGATTGACCGGCTGTTTTATGGCGAACGCTACGACATGCGCAACAGTCTGCTCGATTTTGGCCGCACACTGTCAGCTACAACTGCGCTTGATCCTTTGCTTGACTCGCTGGTCAGTCGTCTTCAGCAAGTGATGAACGTCGGCCGCGTGGCAATCTTTATCGAGGACAAAAATGCGCCGGCCGGCTATCGCGTCGCCCGCGCCGCGGGACTTTCGAATGAGATCGTGGTGCCGCCAGACTTTCGCGAAATGATCCGGATTCGTTCCGCTGAAACCGGCGTAGTGCGCACAGATGATTTGGATCTGATTCCCGAGACGACCGGTTTTGTGCGGCGTATGCTTCATTACTATGTTCCTTGTGTAGTGCGTGGCCGCATGGTCGCAGTTATCGGATTGGGACGCTCAGCCGACGGCGCGCTACTCTCCTCGGAAGACGTTGATATCCTGCTGACTGTTTCCGGCTACGTCGCGGTCGCGATCGAAAATAGTTTGCTTTATCAGGAGCAACAGGAACGCGCCTCGGAATTGAAGCTTCTCAAAGAGTTTAACGAATCGATCATTGAGTCGATCAATGTCGGACTGCTCGCCGTCGATCTCGACGGCCGCGTTACGCGTCTCAATTCGGCATTGGAAGAAATACTGGATCTCAGTCGCGCCGAAGCGGTGGGCAAACGCGTCGAAGATCTCTTCTCCGAAGATTTCACTGACACGCTTCGCCAGGTGTTGGGCAACGACCGCTGGCGTCTCAGGGAGATCCGCAACATCTACAAAATTCATACGGCAACTTTCGCGGGTCGCACGCTCGTCCTGAACATCGCCATCGCTCCGCTGCAGGATTCCCAGGAGCAAACCGGCGCGCTGGTCGTGTTGGAAGATGTGACTTCCCGGGTCCGCCTTGAAGAGCAGTTGCAGCAACGCGAAAAGCTTTCCTCCATTGGTTTGCTGGCAGCCGGCGTCGCGCACGAAGTAAACACGCCGCTCACCGGGGTCTCCTCATACACGCAAATGCTGCTCGGCATGCTTTCGGAAACCGATCCGAAGCATGCGCTGCTCCTGAAAGTGCGCCGCCAGGCCGAACGCGCTACGAATATTGTTAACAATCTGCTTAACTTCTCGCGCACCGGCAGCGCCACCGAGTTTTCGGAGATAGATATCAGCCGCGTGCTCGACGACACCTTGCAACTGCTCGAGCCGCAGTTGCGCAGTAACCAGATTGAGATCATTCGCGACTATGATCCCGATTCGCCCCAGGTCTTTGGTAACAGCGGACAACTTCAACAGGTGTTTACAAACCTGCTGCTAAATGCTCGCGACTCGATTCCCGCCGGCGGTTCCATCAGGATTTCCACGACGCCTGCGGATGACCATGGGCTAACGATCGAAGTATCTGATACGGGAATCGGAATCGCTCCCGAAAACGTTGCCAAGATTTACGACCCCTTCTACACAACTAAAGGAGTGGGCCGAGGCACGGGGCTCGGTCTTGCAGTTTCCTACGGCATCGTGCAGGAGCATTCCGGTCACATCAGCGTGGAAAGCGTGCCGGGACGCGGCACAACATTTCGCATCACCTTGCCGACGTCCAACGCGCGCGCGCGTTTGCAGGCGGTTGGCGATTGACTCGAAAAAGATCTCAGATCTCAAATTTGAGATCTGCGATGTAAAGTTACCGCAAGAGCACCGTGGCCGCAGCGCTTTGCTCTTGCCTTTTTTTTTGCCTTGATCTCACCTACACTGATCAGCTTCGGAAAACATGAGGATTAGCAGCATTGGCAGTAAAGACGGAAAGACGCATGGCCAAGAAGGGCTCAGTACTCATCGTCGACGACGAGGAGATAATGCGCGAGGTGCTGGAGACGCTACTCTCTTCGGAAGGCTATCGTGTGGACCTCGCCAAGACCGGCGAAGAGGGGCTCGAGTCATATGGTCGCCGCGCTTACGACGTGGTTTTGCTCGATGTTTCCATGCCGGGCATAGGCGGCCTGCGCGCGTTGGAAGAATTCTTGAAGATGGATTCCGACGCAGTCATCGTCATGATCACAGCTTACGCCACCTTCGATACTGCCATCGCAGCGTGGGAGCACGGGGCCTTCGGTTGCATCCGCAAGCCTTTCCAAAACGAGCAGATCACCGCCACTGTTTCCGCCGGAATCAAACGGCGGAGCAAGGAAGAGGAAAGGCGAACCCTCAGGCGCGCGATGAGTCGCGCCGTAGACCGTGGCGCCATGGTCGGGCATTCCGATGTCATGCAGGAAGTCTTCCGCCTGGTGGACCAGGTCGCGCCGGCCCGTTCGACCGTTTTGATTACCGGTGAGAGCGGGACGGGAAAAGAACTAATCGCGAAGGCAATTCACGAGGCGAGCCCGCGCGCCGGAAAACCTTTCGTTACCGTTAACACCTCAAACATTCCTTCGGAGCTGCTCGAGTCGGAACTTTTTGGCCATACGCGGGGCGCCTTCACCGGTGCAGTGGCGGCAAAAAAGGGACTATTTGAAGTTGCTGATAGCGGCTCAATTTTTCTCGATGAGATAGGCGACATTCCACCCGAAACGCAAGTGCGCCTCCTGCGTGTTATCCAGGAACGCGAGTTTACTCCGCTTGGGGATACAACACCGCGCCGTGTTGACGTGCGTATCATCGCGGCTACCAACATCGAGCTGAAGGAAGCTGTAAAGCAGGGTACATTCCGCGAAGACTTGTATTACCGGCTGGCGGTGGTGCCTATTGAGTTGCCGCCATTGCGCGATAGGCGCGAGGACATCCTGCCGCTGGCCCAGCATTTCATTGCGAAGTATAACGACGAGAACGGTCGGAAAGTGTCTGAACATATAGCGCCCGAGGTGCTCGCGCTGCTCGAGGCCTACTCATGGCCCGGCAACGTTCGCGAACTCGAAAATGCGATTGAGCGAGCGGTGGTTATCGCTCCTGGAGAGGAAGTTTCGCGCGAGTGTCTGCGACCCGAGATTAGCGACCCGCAGTCGGTAATCGTCGCATCAGAAGAAGGCGCCAGCAGGGGGGCGGTTCAGGAGCTTGGGCGCGGCATTAATTTTTACGAACAAGTGCGCCGTTTTGAGATCGACCTTATTCGCCGCGCGCTCGAACAAACTGGTGGCCATCAATCGCGCGCGGCCCGCTTGCTGGGGATGAACGCAACCACGCTCAATTCGAAAATCAAGACCTACCGGATTAGCCTGCGGCCGTGAGCAAGGACTGGTTCGCACGCTTTGCCGGGGCGGCCGCGCACCGAACTACAAAAAGAGCGAAGGCAAGCCCGCCTTCCCGACCCGAGAGACTTTCCGGATTGCATCTAAATTTATCTTGAGGGCCTTTCAAATTCAGCAGGTGTCACGCAACCGAATGAAGCCCAGGTTCAGGGAGGTGGGCTCGCCCCCGCTCTTGCTTTCTGCTTAAACATAGTGGTGCTCTTTGCGTCTTTCTGGCTTTGTGGTGAAATCTATTTGGAAATGTCCGCAAGAGAATCAAAGCAAGCGCGGTTCAACCGTCTCGCGACGAAAGCTGCGGCGTGCGCTCGCTGCCCCGCGATGTGTGAGCGGACGGCAGTACTGAGTGAGTTAAATGGATCTGTTTCAGCTCGGATAATGTTTATCGGCGAAGCTCCCGGACGCAAAGGCGCCGACCGCACTCGCATACCTTTCAGCGGAGATCAGTCAGGCAGAAACTTTGATCGCTTTCTCGCCTCAATTGGTTTGAGCCGGCAACAGATCTTCATCACGAGCGCCGCCCTTTGTAATCCTCGCAGCGATTCAGGGGCCAACCGGAAACCGAGCAAAACCGAACTGGTAAATTGTTCTACCTTTCTGCGACAGACTTTGGAGATTGTTAATCCCGAGGTCGTCGTAACACTCGGTTCAGTCGCTCTCGATGCGCTTAAGTCGATCGAGACTCACGGTCTGGTTCTCAAGGAATCGGCGGCAGGGGTGTACCACTGGAATGGGCGCGTGCTGGTGCCGATTTATCATCCCAGCCCGCAGGTTCTGGCTTCGCATCGCCGCGAAGCCGAGCAGTTGCGCGATTACAAAGTAGTCAAACAAGCTTTGAAAGTGATTGAGACACCCTTGAATTCAAAACCGCAAAGAGCGCAAAGCTTCGCTCAAAGGCGCGCAAAGTAGTTCTTTGCGTATCTTTGCGGCAATTCTTTGCGAACTTTGCGATTAGTCTCTTCCTTGGGTAGACATGACTGAAGCAGTGGAACAAATTGCCATCTGGAAGTCGCCACTCAACGATACTCACGCGTGCCTGGGCGCGACGATGACCGTGCGAGACGGTTGTTATGTTCCTGGATCCTACGGCGACATGTTGTTTGAGTATGCGGCCGTGCGCGAAGGCGGCGTCGGAGTTATCGATCTATCGAACAGGGGCCGCATCCTGGTGAGCGGTTCGGAAGCCATTCAGTTTCTCAACGGACTCGTTACGAACGACATGAAAACGCTCGCCGAGAATAGTTGGATGCCCGCGGCGTTTCCGAATGTGCAGGGCCGGCTAATAGCGAGTGTTCGGGTTGTGCGCTTGAAAGATGAAAGGACAGACAGGAATGTCTGTCCTACTTTTCTGATTGACACAGAAGCGGCCACACACGACCGCGTTTTGAAAACCATCGAGCGCTTTACATTAGCCGGAGACTTCAGAGTTAGCGATCTTACAGACAAAACCTTTCTTTTGACTGTGCAGGGCAAAAAGGCGGCAAGTATCGTTCGTACAGTTGTGGATGAAGAAGCCGCGGGATTGGCGTCTAACGGAGCAATGCAGCTTAGCCGCCAACAGAGCGAACTGACAGTGGTCCATGCAACGCACACCGGTGAAGACGGATTTGATTTTATTGCAAGTGCAGATCAGGCAAGCAGGTTGTGGAACGACTTTCACGATGCCGGCGCGCGGCCGGTTGGATACGACGCTCTCGAGATACTGGGGATCGAAGCGGGACTACCCAAATATGGCGTCGACATGGATGAAACAACCATCGTCACAGAAGCCGCGCTGGACGCCGCCGTCAGTTATACAAAGGGTTGTTATGTCGGCCAGGAGATCATTGCGCGCATAAAATATCGCGGGCATGTAGCCAAGAAGCTATCCGGCCTGGCGTTCGATCCGGCGGAGGAAGTTGAAGCGGGCGCCGTTATCAAATCGACGGATGGCAGGGAGATTGGCCGGATAACTTCCGTCACCTATTCTCCCCATCTGGGCCGCGCCATCGCGCTGGGCTATTTGAAATACGACTATCTCGCTCCAGGCACCGGCGTGAAAATCATCGCCGGCGACGAAGAGATACCAGCGCAAGTTACCGAGCTTCCGTTTGTGCGGTTTGGGGGGTTCAACGAATAAGTCCCACAGAGTTTCTTTTCAAAACCGAAATGTCTGAACAACAGATGTCCGACAACGATAAGTCGCGCGATCTCGATCAGGAACAAGCGCGCCTTGCTTACACAATCATCGAATCACTTCTCGAACACACGCGCGTCGTCAGCGATCTGATCGCGCTCATGGCCCAGACGCTCGACGAAGACACCAGCAAAGCGCTCACGCAGACGCCAGTCTGGACTGCCTACCTTGATAGCCGCCGCGCAATGGAGCGCACCCGTGCCGACGTGGAAAAGTTTGCGGAGATCATGAAAGGCCTTGAGTGAGGAATAAGCGCGACGATTAGCCACCCGCCTCCATGTAATTCAAAAGCTCACGCAGCGCTCGCTTCTGTGTCTCGCCCACTGAAAACTTTACCCCGTCGAATTCAATCTGAAATTCCCTGGCGTTTGTGATCTTCACGAATGTTTCGTAAGGCATGCGAAAGACGAGCCGCTCACCCATCCAGACCCGCCCCGGAACGGGGCGCTTGATGGCCCATCGATTGGAACTGAGAAAAACTGTTTCGCCGTCGATGATAAAAACTACGTAGAGGTCCGTGCTTAATCTTCCCTTCACGACGGTCTGCAGTTCGAAGTCGACTATGGAAGGCGTAGCAGGCTTGTGCCCCGGAAAACTAAACGACGGGCTCATATGAAGACTATAGTATTTGTCCTTTTCACCGGAGATCTGCACCGGCGCGAGTCTGACCGTTGTTCGATCTTTGCTGTTGTTGTAAGAGGTTTCGATTTTCGCAGCTTGCGGCGCGGCCGGCCTGCTATTCTGGCCGGAGTAAAGCGGCGTTGTTGTGACCACCGCCAGAATCAGCAAAGACCAAAGACTTTTCATCGTAGTTTTCACACGCGACAGGCAATCAGATTAATAATTCCCAGCAGGCTGCGCTCAACTTTCACCAATTCAAGACCATTAGCTTGGGCCTCTTCCGCGGTGCGGCGATTGAAGTGATCGTCGAACAGTGGGACCGTGATCAGATTTAGTAAATCAAAGACTGGTCCCAGCAACCCGCTTGGGCGCACGTGCTCGAGCAGGATCACTGGGCCGCCGGATTTCACTACGCGACGTAATTCCGAGAACGCTTCCGCAGGTCGCGCAAGCGAGCAGAAGACCAGCGTCGCGAACGCCGCGTCGAAAGAATTGTTTTTGAATGGCAGGTGTTCAGCACAACTCTGGATCAGCCGCACACGGTCTGGCTTTTCCTTCTCCCTCGCCAGCCGCAGCATTCCGCTGCTTGGCTCGGTGGCAACTCCCACTGTGTTTGTTGGATAGAAAACAAAATTCAGTCCGGTGCCGGCTCCTAATTCAAGTACGCGCGCCCCTTCAGGCAGGTAACGAAGAGCAGTTGCGCGCAGGCGCGCCAGAAACCACCGGTCAAGCGGCCGCATCGCCTTGTCATAATGCGGCGCGAGGTCGTCGTAAGTGCGAGCTGGCATTGTTAGAGAATTAAGACAGACATGCTTGCTGTTATCTAACTGAAGTTTATTCCGAGACTAAAAAGTCTTGAAGATTTTCCATATAGTATTTGATAAATGGAAACTCTGCCGCGCTTATTGTTAGTCAGCGAGCAGTTCCAGTCTGACGTATGCGCATGAATACGTATCTAACGAATGATCATGATCACCTGCCGCTCACGTCCGCCATCAAACTCACCAAGAAAAATTCCCTGCCAGCGCCCGAGCAGCAGTTTCCCTTCTGCGAACGGAATGGTTACAGATGAACCAACCAGAGTCGCTTTGATGTGCGCATCGGAATTCTCTTCGCCGTGACGAAAGCCCATGCCGTGTTGCGGAATGAGGGTGCGAAAAGCATGGAGCATGTCTCGCGGCACATCCGGGTCGGCATTTTCGTTCACAGTTAACCCCGCAGTAGTGTGTTGCACATACAACACGACCACGCCTTCCTGTTCGCCGGATGCAGTCAGCTTTTGCTGCACCTCCTCGGTAAACTCAACCAACTCTTCGCGCTCGCGCGAGCGCACTTTCAGTACACACAACATACTACAAACCTTTTGCTTACCTCCGCGCTGAATGCGTCAACTGCTCGATTCTGAATCATAAGCGTGGCGGGTCCACTCTTAATCTCTTTAGGCAAACGCACGATCAGCAACTCGCCCGAGTACGAGGAGAAGTCTCCCGGTCCAAGGGTGAAGCGGTGCCCTTCCTGTTCAATGGTGATGCGCACAAAGTTTGGGTTGTAGTCCACTCCACGCGCGCGAATCGTAGCGAACTTGCTATGCATGTCATACTTGGGAAATGTCCGTCCCTGGCTGGCCTGAAGTCGGGACATCTCACGGAGCGGGGCGAGTTCCTCCTGGGTCGATTCATTTAAGTCGATGAGGTCCGGCGGCAAGGGGTCTTCTAATATTTCAATCGCCACCGGCTCACTCATTCCCGTTTGTTCGCCGCGCAATTGGTTAAAAATCCGAACCTGGGCTTTCCCGATAATCTGCTTCGTCGTTCGTACAAAGAAGAGCACTGGGGCATCTGCTACCTTTGGACCAAACTTCAGCGAGCTCCTTTCCACCGGCACTATGTAACGCGCGCTCCCTTGCTCGATGACGATGACAGTTTTGGAAGGGTCTGGATCAAGCGTGCGTCGATAATCCACCGAAAGCATCATCGATTGCCCCGCGCCAATGCGGGTCGGAGCGACCATAAGCAAACGCGACGCGTTTAGCGCGGGCGCTTCGGCGGAACGCGCGGAATCAGCGATGGTTGCTTTGAGTGTTACAGCGTCGCCGTCCTGTCCATTTGCGCGCAGGTGTATTTCTACGTCTGCCGGACCCATCGTCAACGCCGCCGGAACATCCACTTCCAGAATGTCTCGTGCCGGAAAAAATCCGACGCCACGGTTACGATTCTCGACCCGCAACGGCTCATTCGTTACCCGCGTTTGCGCGTCGTAGTAAGTGTCGCCTTGTTTGAAACGAACTACCACGGCGGAATTGGGATCGTCAGGGTCTGCCAGTGGGTTAATTGAGAGGCGAGCCGTTTGGCCGCGCTCGAGACGCCAGCCGAAATCGTTACCCTGCATCCTGGTCCCTGGCGGCGGAATCAAGCCCGCGTTAATCGTCATCACGGCTACGCTGCCGACCACCGGACGAAGCGGCTTTTCAACGATGGTTAGAGTTATTGGGTTGCCACGCTCGCCGCGGTAAGTCAGTGTCAGTTCTGCCGCGCCCGTATGCAGACCCGCTGGCACAACGAAATTGACGCTCTGGTAAGCATGCATCTGATTTCCACGCGCCTCGGCGGGACGGTCCACATTGGCATCGCTTCGCGTATACGGATTCGATCTCAGGATCGCGTTCACCGTGCGAATCTTTGCGTCTTGAGAGACGCCATCTTGCGAAACAGTGAGTTTGAAATCTTCAGCCGGAAGCATCAGCGGCGACGCTCCTCCATCGATGTCCTCCACCAGCAATTGCATGATCTGGCCGGGGACAGCCTTGTCGTAAGGCGCGATTTGGGCGACGTGAAAGCTCCGTGATTGCTGTGCTAGCGTGGGGAGCGAGAGGGCGACGAGCAACAGCACAGATAAAACACGAGTGGTCTTCATATTCTTCTCCTTCGCTGCAAATCATTATAGCCGGGGCGCGAGCTGCAAAGTAAAAGCCTTGACGACTGATAACCGTCGACGGCCGGCCGGAGGCATGACATCATGCTCAAACTTCTGCACTTACGAAAACCAACAAAAAGGCCTGGCCGAGAAACTCGGTGACAGGCCTCTAAACCATAAGGAGTCGGTGTTGTTAGTGGGAGGCTTTGCGTCGCAGAAGTGCCCAGCCCGTAGGCAGGACCGCCGCTGCCAAAACGATCTTCACGATATCGCCGATGATGAAAGGTTTTACGCCCGCGTGGAAAGCTACCGTCAGTCCCATAAACTGGGAAAGCCACGCCCAACCGGCGAGAATAATAATTGCCGAACCCACACCCATCGCTACTATCGCGCCGAAAAAGCTTTTGTCCCATCCGTTTTCGGCGAAGGTGCCTGTGACAAATGCCGCGGCGGGAAAGGCCACGAGATAGCCGCCCGTTGGTCCCAGTAGATGCGCAAGACCGCTGAGTCCGCCGTAAAAGAAAGGCAGCCCACTCGCGCCTTCAATCAAATAAACGATCATCGCCATGGCGCCGAGACGCGAACCCAGTAATGCGCCGGTTAACAAGACTGCAAACGTCTGCCCCGTAATCGGCACCGGGCCAACAGGAATGACGACCTGGGCGGCGAGGGCAGTCAGCAAGCTAAACGCCACCACCAGCGAAACAGAGCGCGTCCAGTCCAGGGGCGCCAGCGCCGCGCTGAGAAGCGTGTCCGGCGGAGCGTAAGATTGGGCGTAAGAGTTGGCGGTAGAATTCATGCATTGAGTTTAGAGTTTCGAGTTTAGACTTTCAAGTCGTCACCCGCTGCGACCCGGTCCGCGTTAGCCTGCAGCGTCCCGATGCGCATGCCGTGGAATGAGCGCCAAACAAAGAAGACTGAAACCAGGAAAAAGCCCAGCGCCAGAATATGCGTCAACGTCGTGTCGCCGTTGTTGCGATTGGTTAAGCTCACGGCCAGTTCAACCGCCAGCAATCCAAACAGCGTCGTAAACTTGATTACGGGATTCATGGCGACCGACGACGTATCCTTGAACGGATCGCCAACAGTGTCCCCGACGACAGTCGCATCGTGGAGCGGGGTGCCTTTTTGTTTTAGATCGACTTCAACCACTTTCTTGGCGTTGTCCCAGGCGCTGCCAGTGTTTGACAGAAAGAGCGCCTGATATAGTCCGAATATTGCGATTGAAATCAGATAGCCAATGAAGAAGAAGGGCTCCACGAAGGCAAAAGCGAGCGTGGAAAAGAACACCGTCAGGAAGATATTAAACATGCCCTTCTGCGCATACTGCGTGCAGATCTCTACAACTTTCTTACTGTCTTCGACGGAAGCCTTCTCAACGCCTTCGAGCCGAATGTTTGCCTTGATGAATTGAACTGCGCGATAAGCGCCGGTTGTCACCGCCTGAATAGAAGCGCCCGTGAACCAGTAGATAATCGCTCCGCCGGTGATCAGGCCGAGGACGAAAGGCGCGTGCAGCACCGACAGGCTGTTGAGGGCCGCCGAATCTCGCAGTTGGTCTGTCAACAGCATGATGATGGAAAAGATCATCGTGGTAGCGCCCACTACCGCCGTGCCAATTAATACCGGCTTGGCCGTGGCTTTAAACGTATTGCCGGCGCCATCGTTTTCCTCGAGCAGGTGTTTCGCACGAACGAAGTTTACCATCATATTAAAGTCTCGTTGAATTTCGGCTTCAATGTTTGGCGCCTGCTCGATCAACGACAACTCGTAAACGGATTGCGCGTTGTCAGTAACTGGTCCATACGAGTCGACGGCAATCGTGACCGGTCCCATGCCGAGAAATCCGAAGGCCACCAATCCGAAGGCGAAAACAGGAGCGACCTGCACCAGCGAGGTCGAGATCATTAACGAGTCAAGACCCATGGTGCTGAAGTAGTAACCAATCGACATCAGAGCGACGATGCTGATACCGAGCCAATAGGCCGAAAAGTTGCCGGCAACCAAACCGGAAAGAATGTTCAATGACGCGCCGCCTTCGCGTGAAGATGTGACTACTTCGCTAACGTGCCGCGATTCGGTTGAGGTAAACACCTTGACGAGTTCGGGAATGATCGCGCCCGCTAACGTGCCGCAGGAAATGATGGTAGCCAGTTTCCACCACTGGGTGGGATCGCCGCCCAGCGTGGGAATCGTAAGCCTGGATACGATGAACGTAATTACTACGGAGACAATTGACGTGATCCAGACCAGCGACGTCAGCGGCGCCTCGAAATTCATTTTGTCCGCGTGGCCAAAACGGGCTTTCGCAATAGCGTCGTTGATGAAATAGGAAACAGCGCTGGCGATAATCATCATGATGCGCATGACAAAGATCCAGACCAGCAGTTGTACCTGCACACGCGTGTCGCTGACCCCCAAAAGGATGAACGTAATCAAAGCCACGCCCGTGACGCCGTAGGTTTCGAAGCCGTCGGCGCTTGGTCCAACGGAATCGCCCGCGTTGTCACCGGTGCAGTCGGCAATCACGCCGGGGTTGCGCGCGTCGTCTTCCTTAATTTTGAAGACGATCTTCATCAGGTCAGCACCGATATCGGCAATCTTCGTGAAGATGCCGCCGGCGATACGCAAGGCGGCCGCGCCCAGCGACTCGCCGATTGCAAAACCGATGAAGCACGGGCCGGCGTAATCGCCGGGAATGAAAAGCAGGATGCACAGCATGATCAAAAGTTCCGTGCTGATCAGCATCATGCCGATGCTCATGCCGGCTTTCAGAGGAATCGCATAAAGCGGGAAAGGTTTTCCTTCAAGGCTGGCAAATGCCGTGCGTGAGTTGGCAAAGGTGTTGACGCGAATGCCAAACCAGGCGACGCCATAGCTGCCGGCAATGCCAACGAGACTGAACGCGAGAATGATCGCCACCCGCAGCGGTTCCATCTGCGACAGCACGCCAAAGTAGAGAATGATGACGACTGCGATGAAGGCTTCGAGGATTAGGATGAACTTGCCCTGCGTGATCAGGTAGGTTTTGCAGGTTTCGTAAATCAATTCCGAAACCTCGCGCATGGCCCGATGCACAGGCAGCTTCTTCAGGTTCATATAAATCGCTAAACCGAACCCGAGCCCGAGCAAGCAGATAAGAATTCCGACCAGCAACAACCGGTGGCCATCAATGCCGCCGAAGAAAGTTACATCCGAGAGATTAGGCAGTATTAAGTTTGTCTCTCCGCCCTCATGCGTTTGCGCAAACGCCGGCGCGGCATAAACTGCCAACCCGGCCAGAGTGGTGACGCACGTCAGGCCGAGCCGACGAATGCGGCGAGCGCGAAGAAAGAGACCGGCGCCGTAGCTGAGCATTGAGATACTTGAGACGCGCGCTGTAACGCTGCTGTGATTGGTTTTCTTTCCGATAAGCAATGCTGCCAAGCAAACTGTTAGCAGGCTGATAAATGAGATCAGCGATATTTCCACGATTGTGTGATTCCTTTCCGGTCGTTTAAGTAGCGGCGAGATAACGCCCGCGAGCTCTGCTCGTATTCACAATTCGACGCCTAAAGTGCTTCCCAGGGCCTACGGTGTTGACGAATCGTCTTTCCAGAAGCGCGTATTATTGCCGATTTTCGGGCGGGCTGTCCAACGGGGAAGAAAAGAGGTAGTCCTCCGTTAGTGCTGAGCAACACATTAACGGAGCACTACCAGAAAAGGGTGCGCCCTGATCGCATGGTTCCGCAAGGGCAGGGCGGACACGCAGATCCGCAACTACAACTACCCTGACAACTCAGCTTCGGCTAATGCAACGATCGGTTCCGGTCGCTTGCCCAGGCCAAACCAACGGCGAATCGAATCGATGAGAATAATTACCGCGGCGACCATGATGATCGCAGTGAGAAAAGTGTTGATGTAGCCCTGCACCGCAGTCTCCGGTTTTTGCGAGAGCGGCCAGAAGATGTCGGTGATCGATTCCCAACCAGCCACCAGAGTTGTAGATCCGACAAACGTCAGGGGAAGTATCGTTACCCAGCTATATTTTGCCTTGCCGGAGTTGATGATGATGGTGGTGGCAACGCAGAGAGCCACCGCCGCCAGCAGTTGATTGGCAACTCCAAACATCGGCCAGATCGTTGAGATCGATCCCGACCAGATGAATGCCGCCCAGGCGGCAACTACGAGAGCCGACGTGATAACAGAGCCGGGTAGCCAGTTTGGTTCTTCCAGTTTGCGATGGAAGCGGCCGCCAAATTCGCCGACAAGAAAACGCGCGACGCGCGTGCCGGTATCGATCGTAGTCAGAATAAAGAGCGCTTCAAACATGATCGCGAAGTGATACCAATACTTCATCAGCCCCCGCAATCCGGGAATGCCGTCAAAGATTTTGGCGATGCCCAGCGCGAGTGTTACCGCGCCACCAGTGCGACCGCGGAGGTTTTTCTCACCTGACTCCTGTTCTAATCTATCAATTTCTTTCGGCTGTAAATTAAAGCCCGGCGCGCTGTGTTCATCAACCATGCGCACGTACGCAGCCTTTTGCGCGTCAGTTTTTTGCGCAGTATTGATGGCAAAGTAATCGCCGGGAAAAAGAGACGTAGCCGCAATCAGGGCCACCACGCCAACAACGCCCTCCATCAACATCGAGCCATAGCCGATCAGGCGAGCGTCGCTTTCCTTCGCAATCATCTTTGGCGTTGTGCCCGACGATATCAACGCATGAAAACCGGAGATTGCTCCGCAAGCGATAGTAATGAAAACGAACGGATAAAGTTTACCTGGGATTACTGGTCCACCGCCGCCCGTGAACGGAGTCAGCGCCGGCATGTTTAGATTTGGATGGACGAGAATCACGCCGATAATGAGAAAAGCAATCGTCCCGAGTTTCAGATACGAAGACAAGTAATCGCGTGGGCAAAGCAGCATCCAGACCGGCAATACCGAAGCGATGAAGCCGTATGCCGCCATCAAGATCACGATGGTGTTACGTGAAAATGTAAACGTGCCGGCAAATGAAGAGTCGGCAACGCGTCCACCCAGATAAACCGCCGCCAGCAGTCCGATGACGCCGATCACGCTCGCTTCGGCGATCTTGCCTTTGCGAAAGCGATACATGTAAAGGCCCATGAACAACGCCAGCGGAATCGTGAAGCCAACTGTAAACGTTCCCCAGGGAGATTCCGCAAGCGCATTAACCACTACCAGGCCCAGCCCGGCGAGTGCGATGACCACGATGAAGAGAATTGCCATGCCGGCGACGAAACCGGAGAGCGGGCTAATCTCAGTGCGCGCCATCTCGGCCAGCGATTTCCCTTTGCGGCGAATGCTACCGACGAGAATCATGAAGTCGTGCACGGCGCCGCCGAGGCAAACGCCAATCACCAGCCACAATAACCCCGGCAGGAAACCAAACTGCGCCGCCAGCACCGGGCCGATCAGCGGACCCGCGCCTGAGATTGCTGCAAAGTGATGACCAAACAGCACCCACTTATTTGTCGGATAATAGTTGTGCCCGTCGTACATCGTTTGTGACGGCACGGGCCGTGAATCATCAAGCGCAAGCACTTTCGCGGCGATGAACGCGGAGTAGTAGCGATAAGCAATCGCTATCACGCAGAGCGAGCCGATGATGATGGGAAGTGCATTCATACCTAAAAGGTGGCCAACGTAGATTTAGTTAATTCGCTGCCAGAATCTGCCCGATCCATTGCTTCGTAAAGTCACGCAAAGTGTCGACATCATTTTTGGATCCGTATTTGCGGTAAGTATAAACATAGATCAGCCGTTGTTTGACTCGCACGTAAGACAAGCCTCCGAGGATGAGCGTACTTACCTCACCGTCGCTACTTTGAGTTTTGAAGTTCATGAGCAGCATGACGCTATAGACATTCGGCCGTGTGTCAAACTCTCCGAGATTAACAGGCTGACTCATATCAACTTGAGTTTCCTTTTTGCTTAGCTCGCTCAGACCCTTGCTTAGGTGTTCTAGGGTCGCTTTCATTGTTGGACTGTTAATGTCGAGAACCTGCGAGCCGCTTTTCCGGAACTCAGAAACAAGATTCGCGAAACGTTCAGCTGAGAAATCCACGTCCCGGACGGCCTTACGGACCGAAATCTTTGTATAAAAAGTTAAAGGACCAAACTCGCCTCCCCTCAGCTTCTCGCAGTCCGCGTGGGGCAGATGGACGGCCAGCATGTCGTTTCCCGGGTCCTCGGTAAGGGTGAAACGATTCTTAATGCTTTCGAATTGTGACGCCGCCTCTTCAAAGCCGTCCGGAGCGGGAATCGTGATTACTTGATCGCCTAATTGAAAAGTGGCTACGTCTGCTTTGCGCGTTTGGGCAATGGCAGCAGCGCTCACGAGGAAAAGGATTGCGAAGGGGCCGATGATGATTGGAGGAGCTTTCATGATTATGTCGTGTGCGAGTTAATCTAAAGACTTCAATCTTTCACGAGCACTGCGAATCACAGCCAATACTTCAATTTCATCTTTCTCATCTTTTACTAAGTAGATCACCCGGTATGGTCCTTCGATGAGTTCACGGACTTCATTGAGTTCATACTCTGGAACCATGCGTCCGGAAAGAGGAAAAGCAGCAATCCATATGGAGCGCCTGGTTAGGTTGTCGACAATGCGTCGCGCGTATTCTGGTGAGGTCTCCGCCACATAACTGTGGATAGCTTCAAGTTACGCGGCGGCACTTCTTCGTCCATAGAAGCTTCACGACTCTAGTCCGAATTTAGACCTGACTTCAGTGACGTCAGTGATTCTGCCGGCCTCACTGTCAGCCAGGCCCGCTTCAATTGACTGACGCACCTAGATTTCATGCATCAAATCATCCCATGGCACACATTCTCTGGCAGCTTTTCAATTAGTTGTCTTGCCTCTTCTTTGACATTTACTGTGCTCATGAAATTGTCCTCATCACAAAAGCTTGGCCTTGATTTCCTCCCAGGGAATTGTTTGAACCTTGCCCGACTGGATTTCCTGCCAACGGCGCTCGGCTTCCTCGGCCCACGCGCTTTCAACGTCCGGATCAGGCGGCGCTTCCAGGCTTTCAATCAGCAGACCGGCGAGCGTGGCGCGGTCATTATCTGTTAACCCAAGCGCCTCGCGAAACAATTGTCTTAATTCGGTAGCCATAGATCCAATTTTACGCGAAGCCGCCGAAGATTCCTACGCTCTTGTTACCGGCCGCCAGCGGCGCTCAAGATATTCGGCCACGCGGGTCAAAGGAAAAGTGAGCAGCAGATAAAAGACAGCTACAACGGGCCAGATGGTGAGTGGCGCCGCGTATCGGCTCGCCAACTCTTGCCCCGTGCGCGCGAGTTCAGTCAATCCGATGACTGAGACGAGCGACGAATCTTTCAGTAGCGCGATTGCTTCGTTTGTCAGAGGTGGCACAACGCGACGGAAAGTTTGCGGCAGGATGATGCTACGCATGGCCTGCGGATAACTCATGCCGAGAGCGCGCGCGGCCTCCATCTGACCGGCATCGATCGACAGAATGCCGGCGCGAAAAATTTCCGAAATGTAAGCGGCGCTGTTTAGAGTCAATGCAATGACGCCGCTCGTAAACGCCGGCAGATAGATGCCGAAGTAAGGCAAGACAAAATAAATGAACAGGATCTGGACCAGCAAAGGTGTCCCGCGCATCACCTCGACGTAAACCGCCGCCGGCGCCGCGATCAAGCGAGATGATTGCACGCGCATAAGCGCAAGAATCAAGCCAATCGGTAATCCCAGTCCCAAACTCAAAAGCGCCAGTCGCGCTGTCATCCAAACGCCACGCAGAAAAATTGACCAGGTCTTACGTACGATGCCGATATCGAAAACTTTAGGCTTGGTATGCTGCGCCTGAAGTTGGGCTGCCTGCTCGGCCGCCTCCCCAAACCACTTTTCATGTATACGGTCGTACTCACCCGTCTCCCTGATCTTTTTCAGGGCCCGATTGATCTCGTCCCGGAGGTCTTCGCTGCCCTGGGCCAGGGCGATGCCAAACTTCTCGTCTGTAAACCGGCGGCCCACGGTTTTCAATTCATGAAAGCTCTGGAAGATCATGTACTTCAAGACCGGCGCATCGCTGACTACGGCATCGATGCGCTTGTTGCGCAAATCGAGCAAGGCAAGATCGATAGTGTTGTACTTGGCGACGTCGACGCCCTGCTTCTTTTCCAGTTCAAACTGGGCGGTCGTATTGATCTGCACGCCGACGCGTTTGCCTTTTAGATCGTCCGGCGTCACGATGCCCTGCCGATCCTGATTGACTGCGATCAATTGACCGGAATCGTAGTAGGGATCGGAAAAAAGCATGGACGCGCTCCGCTCGGGCGTGATGGTCACAGAAGACATCACGACATCAAACGTGCCATTTTGCAGGGCCGGAAAGATGCCATCGAAACTGGCGTTAATGAAGCGGGCTTTCACGCCAAGCTCGCGCGCGATCGCGTTTGCGAGATCTATGTCGAACCCGCTGAACTGTCCGCCCTCGGCTGTTTCAAACGGTGGATAAGTGGCGTCGGTGCCGACGCGCAGTTCGCCGCTCCTGCGCACCCTATCGAGTGCAGACTGCGCAAAGGTCGGCAAGGGAATAAGGAGCAAAAGAAGGCAAATCGCGGCGAGCTTCCGGGAAAGTTGTGGAGGGAGTTTGGTCATGACTGTCTACTCCTCCTGCCCGAGATTGCCTCGGGTTCCTGTCGTAACGTTTAGCTTTTGATCCTGACCGTTATTCGTTGCGAAACGAGTTTTCCCGTCCTCGTCATGGAAGCTCTGCATGAAGGCGCGCGTTTCCGGTTGCTGCGGATTTCCGAAAACCTCCTGCGCCGTACCCGCTTCGACGGCGTGGCCGCCCTCGAAGTAAATCACCTGGTCAGAAATGCGCCGTGCAAAGTTCATATCATGAGAAACGACCACGAGTGTCTTGCCGAGATCGTCGAGCGCGCGCAGCATGCGCGCGACACCCAGTATGAGTTGCGGATCCAGAGCCGAGGTAGGCTCGTCAAATAACATCACCTCCGGTTCCATCGCCAGCGCGCGGGCAATAGCTACGCGCTGTTGTTGTCCACCCGACAGCTGGGCCGGGTAGAAATCAACTTTGTCGCTCAAGCCAACCTTGTCAAGGTAGTGGCGCGCAATTTCTTCGGCAGCGGCGCGGTCTGCGCCCTTTACGATCGTGGGCGCCTGGATACAATTGCCGAGCACCGTTAAATGCGGAAAGAGATTGAAGTTTTGAAAGACTATGCCGACGCGCTGGCGCAGCCGCCTGGTTAACTCTTTTTCTTCGGCGCTCGTCAGTTGTTTCTCTTCAGTCCCCACGACCTCGACATCACCAATGCGCAAGCGGCCCCGATCAAAACGTTCGAGCCGGTTCATACAACGCAGCATAGTTGATTTGCCACAACCGGACGGACCAAGAATGGTGGTTAGTTGGCCTTCCTGAATTTGAAACGTTGCCTTATTAAGAACAGTGTTCTGACCATACCGTTTGATGATGTCAGTGACTTCGATCATTTCCACTCCGTAAGACTCAGGACGAAGATAGAGACAGGTTGCCGGGCCGCGCCATCGATTTGCGGCGGAGTTTGGCATGGAACGCTGAAAAAAATCCAGAGCAAAAATAATTGGGGGGGGGAAAAGAGCAATGCGTAAAGAGAAAGATAAACTAATCACTTGGCCGTTCCCCCGCTTACGCGCCCCTGCTCTATTCCCCGGTCGGTTGTTTCTTTGCTAGACTCCCGGCGAAAGCACGGCCAATCAACCCAAAGATGACAGACCGCGGGCAACTGACTACTAACCACTGAATAGTTTTCATGTATCCATTCAAAAACATTCTGTTCCCAACTGATTTCACGCCCCACGCTCGCGCCGCGCTGAAATACGCGGCGGCGTTTGCCCGCAAAGCGGGCGGGCGCGTTGTGCTGTTCAGCGTTCAGAGCGCGACGGTTCCCGCCAATTTATTGACGCTGCCCGAACGTATTTTCGAAGAGCAGGAAAATAAATGGTTACTGCAGGTGAGGAGCGACGTTCGCAGCCTGCTCGCCGATCCGCTTTTCGACGGCCTTGAGGTTGAGCCGGTCATTGTCGAAGGAGAACCTGCGCCTGAGATTGCAAAGGCAGTGCGCGAGTATGAGATCGATCTGGTAACCGTGGTGACTCACGGGCGCAAGGGTCTGTCGCGCGCGCTTTGGGGATCGACGGCCGAAGAGATCATTGCCGAAGCGCCATGTCCGGTGCTGACAATTCGTCCGCCACAACACGATTTTGTAGAACACAAGGGCGCCTATACTGAAATCCGTTTGAATCGGATAGTGCTATCGACAAACTTTCGGCCGTCGTCTGTGGCGGCCACGCAGGTGGCTACCCAACTGGCAAATCAAACCGGCGCTGAACTTCACGCTGTGTATGTGATTGGAGACTACCTGGAACAAATCTCGGTGATGTTTCCCGAAGGTGGTCTCAACGCGCTGACTCGGTTGCGCAGTTACGTGCAGGAACGCATGAGCCAACTCTCTCGCGGAGATGGCGCTCGCGCTATTACCCACATTGCCGAGGGACGTCCTTATGAAGAGATCGTTCGTCTGGCAGCGGAGAAAGACGCAGATTTGCTGGTCATCGGTACTAACGTTCACGCTTCGCTTTTTGGCGGCACGCCCGTCCTGGGATCTGAAATCGAACGCGTTGTGAGAAACGCGCCCTGTCCGGTGCTCTGTGTGCCGGCAGCTCGAGTGATAACTCCGCTTCCCGCGCTTATTACGCAACCGGTCAGCTAAGTTTAGAGTTGTCCAAGCTTTAGCTTGCCATTGGGTAACGTCGCAACCTGAAGGTTGAACTCTCAACTTCTCTCTCGAAATTGGATCAAGTAAAAAGCGAGGCGGAAAATATCCACCTCGCTTATTTCATTAGTCCGCGATTGTGCGCAAAGTTTACTGAGTGATCAATTGCAGCCGGCCGTCAGGAAGCCGCACTGCAAACACGCTCCGTTCATATATTGTTAGCGGCGCCGATTCCTTGTTTTGCATGGCAGCTAGCTGGTCTCGCGTATAGCTGCTGGCGGTTCGTGCCGCGAGCGGATCGCGAATCAAATCATAGCGCCTGCTTATTCTGCGCACATACTCCTGCGTTTCACTGTAGGGAGGAATGCGATAGCCATACTTCATGACTGCACCCTCACCCGCATTGTAACCGGCCAATGCCAGGTTTACGTCTCCCTGAAAGAGATCCAAGAGAAAGCGCACATAGCGAGCGCCACCTTCGATGTTCTGTCGCGGATCCCAGATGCTGGTAACGCCGAAACGTTGAGCTGTCCCCGGCATCAATTGCATTAGTCCGCGCGCACCTTTGTTCGACATCGCGCGAGGTTTGAAAGTCGATTCCTGATGCATGATTGAGTAGATGAGCAAAGGATCAACTGAATTACGAGTACCCGAGTCGACTATGAAGCTGTCTACTTGCGCATTGCCGGTAGTAAATCTGTCGAGGGAATTGCTGACCTTTATCTCGGCCATTCGGTCATTGATGATGGCTTTTATCGTTCCTGCGCTCGCGGAATATTTGGCGCCACGCGTTCGTCCTGGCCGCGACAACTTCGGCGCTGAGGCGTCCGTCTGAGATTTCTGCAATTTAATTGCGCCCGCAAAATCAAAGTTATCTACGCGGTAGTTCGATCCGCTTTGGGCGAACGCTGAGAGGGCCGATACCAGCAGGAATGCAGCAGCTAGAGAAGGTGTTTTCATAAGCTTCAATTTGGTCCGAAACGATTTTCAAATCCGGCGCGCCAGGAATTTGTCAGCCGAAGAAAGATTTGGTGGTGGGGAGCGGTCTATTTTGTCGTTCACCGAATACCACAGGGATAGTAACATACGGGTTAAACGGTTACCAACAATGTAATATTCAACAGGAAAACGCGCCATTTTTGGGAGTTTTGGTAGGAGCCGTCGAGGGCCAGGCAAGTGGCTAATGAGGTGTAGCTGCCGCGGAAGATGACGCGAAGGTTGTCCGGCAAGGTTTCATGCCTACTGAGTTCTCTTGTCTGTCTTCTCGCCTGACTGGCTACGGAATTACTCGCCCTGTCGTCACACCAACGTAAGCGTATAAGAAATATAGAAACGGCAAAATTGCCCGGCTACAAAATCGCTTGCATTTAGCGAGTCACGCTCCTTCCCGGAAGACCGTTTGAATTCTTGGAAGAGTCGGTATCATACGCGCGCTTTCCCAAGACTTTCGTTTCAGTAGTCGCGCCTCGTGCGCATCTCACAAAAAGAAGGAACCAATGAAAAAAATACTTTCGATAATCTTGTCGCTGCTTTTCGTCTCTTCGATAGTGCTGGCAGGTCAAAATGCCAACAGATCGACAACTACTAACAATTCCACCACTGCTGCAAAAACCCCCAGGAAACGCGGACCAGTTTTTAGGGCCAACAAGGATCAGGTCAAGCAAGCCCAGGCGATTCTCAAGCAGCGAGGTTTTTACGCTGGTGAGCAAACAGGAAAACTGGATGCAGATACGCGCGCTGGTCTAAAGAAGTATCAGGCAGCGGAAAACCTCAAAGTTACCGGCACGCTCAATAAGGCAACTCTTGAAAAGATGGGAATCACGTTAACGGATAAACAGAAGGATATGTAGTCAGATTCCGCGGGGGAAGAGACTCGTAAAACGAGTCTCTAAGCTAAAAGCGCGAGCGTAGTCTTTTTCATAGACCAGCGCTCGCGCTTTTGCTATATCGTGTCCGACAAACTTCAGTTTGTCGCTGACTCTTCGCAAGTCGTCTACCTAAGTAGTTTCTCCACTACTGCGTAACTTGCTTCAAGAGCCTCACTGAGTTTTTCCGGCTGACTGCCGCCGCCTTCCGCCATATCAGCTTTGCCACCGCCGCGGCCCCCGACAATCTGCGCCAACTCTTTGATGACCTTGCCGGCGGGAATTCTGCCGGTTAAATCATCCGACGTGCGAACGATCAGCGAAACCTTTCCCTCGCTGCTGCGACCGAGAATTACCACGCCCGACTTAATGCGCGCGAGTAGCGTGTCGGAAAGCTGGCGCATGCCGGCGGAGTCCAGCCCACTTGCTTCGCGCGCGACCACCTGCACGCCCGCTATTTCGCGCGCCTCATTTCCATTGGACGCCGAAGAGTTGAGCGCTCCGCTCGCGATCTTCAGGCGCAACTCTTCTGCCTCGCGCCGCGCTTTCTTCAATTCTTCCTGCAACCGTATTACTGTGGCCGGCAGCTCCGCGCGAGAAGTTCGCAAATTGGCGGTGACTTTTTCCACGATGCTTTCGCTCTCGCGAAACCGTGCGAAGGCGTCTACGCCGGTAACGGCGCGAATGCGACGAACGCCGGACGCAATCGATTCGTCGCTGACAATTTTGAAGAGACCGATATCTCCGGTGGCGCGCACGTGCGTGCCGCCACAAAGCTCGCGGGAAAAAATATTCTCCGTGCCCCTGATCGAAAGCACGCGCACTTTCTCGCCATACTTCTCGCCAAACAAAGCCATTGCGCCTGAACGCATCGCCTCTTCAATCGCCATCTCGTTTGTTTCAACCGGCTCGTTGCGGAGGATGTGATAGTTGACGAGATTTTCGATCTCTTCGATTTCAGTTGCGGTTAACGGTTGATAATGCGAAAAGTCGAAGCGCAGGTAATTCGGCGCCACTACGGAGCCGGCCTGCTTGACGTGCGTTCCCAAAACTTCGCGCAAGGCCGCATGCATCAAGTGCGTCGCCGTATGATTGCGGCGAGTGGCGTCGCGCTTTTCCACGTCAACTTCTGCCACCACCGCATCGCCAACTTTCAATGTTCCTTTTTCGACCCTTACCTTGTGAACGATCAATCCCTGCGCCGGTGAATAGGTATCGAGAACGGCTGCGCTCATGTCAGAACCACCTGCGTTAGCGGGTGGGCTGCTCAGTTTGCCGACGTCGCCGACTTGTCCACCGCTCTCGGCATAGAACGGAGTTTGATCAAGAACGACTTCACCTTCATCGCCTTCGTTCAATGATTGGACCTGATCGTTGCCCTTGATAAGCGCGACGATTGTTGAATCCGAGCGAGTGGTTTCATAGCCCCTAAATTGCGACTTCGTATCCGTGCGACGCGACAGGGCTACATAAACTGGTTTCGCTTTCTTGTCCTCAGTTCTTCGGGCTTCAGTCTTGTTTTCTTGAAGTCGGCTTAAAAGACGCTCAATTCCTTCCCTAAAAACTTCTTCAGTCATTGAGTCGATTTCGTGAACGAAATACTTAGCTTGCAGACCCTCCTCATAAATTGGACTTAAAATTTTATGCCTCCCCCGCGAAAGGACTATGTACATCAAATCAATGGGTGTACCAAAAGTGTCGTAGAGCTTCACAAGTTCAAGAGCTGGGACCAACACCTCACCCGTTTCCTGCACGCTCTTCTCTATAAGCTCATCGAGCTTGAGCAAACCCATGGTGAGCGTCGAACCAAAGCGCTCCTCTTCCAGCTTCACCATTTTCTCGATGAAGTCCCGTTGCGCCTCCAGCTCCGGATAAGGCTCGTGCATCTGATCGACGACGAAGTCCGTCACTTTGTAGAAAAACTGATCCTTGAAACCGAGCGCGTGCCGCCCCTGGTAAATTGCGCGGCGCATTATTTTCCGCAGCACGTAGTTGCGGCCTTCGTTGCCGGGCAGTATGCCGTCGGCAATTGAGAAGGCGGTCGCTCGCGCGTGATCGGCAATGACGCGCATCGCAAAACCTTCTTGCGTTTCCGGCTCATAATGACGATCCGCAAGTTTGGCGGTGAACTCGATGATCGGGCGAATCAAGTCCGTATCGTAATTCGATTTCACTCCCTGCAAGATGACTGCCAGGCGTTCGAGTCCTGCGCCTGTATCAACCGAAGGCTTTGGCAAAGGCACCTGAACGATCTCGCCCGCCTCATTCTGGCTGCGGTCATACTGCATGAAGACCAGATTCCAAATCTCCGTCGGGTCATCGCCCGGGCCATTCACCAGTTCGGCGCGATTCTTCGTGGGATCGTTGGGATCGTCACCCATGTAATAGTGAATTTCGCTGCATGGACCACAGGGACCGGTGTCGCCCATTTGCCAGAAGTTGTCTTTGCGTCCGAAGCGCAGAATTCTTTCGCGCGGAGCGCCGACTTGTTCCCAAAGCCTTTCGGCTTCTTCATCGGCCGGGACTTCTTCATCGCCGCCAAACACGCTAAACCACAAGCGAGCAGGATCTAATTTGAGTTCGTTAACGAGCAGGTCCCAGGCATATTTGATGGCATCTTCCTTGAAGTAATCGCCAAACGAAAAATTGCCGAGCATCTCGAAAAACGTGTGATGCCGCGCCGTCTTGCCGACTTCGTCCAGGTCGTTATGCTTGCCGCCAGCGCGCACGCATTTTTGCGACGAGCAGGCGCGCACGTAGTCGCGCTTCTCCAAACCGAGGAACACGTCCTTAAACTGATTCATGCCCGCGTTGGTGAAAAGCAACGTCGGATCGTTGGCAGGCAACAAGGGCGACGAGCGCACACGTGTATGCCCGTGCCGCTCGAAGTAACTCAGAAAAGCTTCGCGAATCTCGTTTCCAGTCATAATCAGTAAGTGATAAGTGCCACGACATCGTT
>DIYZ01000239.1 GCA_002427845.1 Chloracidobacterium sp. UBA6041
CTGCCATTTCGACAGGGACCGCTTTTTTAATTGGGCCATTGAAGTTGAAGCCGAAATTGTTGTAACGCAGCGCGGCCTTAGGTTGACCCGCCCTATTAAGAAAGAAATCACCAGCGTTCAGTACATCATTACGCAGGAACTCAAAGCCAGTGCCGTGAAACTGATTGGTGCCGCCTTTGGTGATCAGATTGATGACGGCGCCCTGTGCTTGCCCAAACTCCGCGCTGAAGCTGTTGCGTTCAACCCGAAACTCCTGAATAGAGTCTATCGATGGATAGACCAGCAGCGTGTGGTTCGAGCCCACGTCCATATTGTTGACGCCGTCAACGGTCCAGAGATTTTGGTTCGAGCCGTTGCCATTCACCGATGCACCCACGAATGAATCAAGTCCGGTACCGCGGGTGTTAAAATCGTTGTTGGTTGGCGAAACTCCCGGCACCATCAACACCAACTGGGCGTAGTTGCGTCCATTGAGTGGCAACTCCGTCACCTGCTTCGCTGAAACAAGGCTGCTTACCTCACCGCTGCGCGTTTCGACCGGCGCGGTTTCGTTGGGCACAGTGACGGTTTCAGTTACGGGTCCAATTTCAAGGGTCAGATTAACTACCAGGTTCTCATTGACGTGCAGGTCCAGTCCGGTGCTAACGGTCTTTTTGAATCCCTGCGGCGCTGTGCTCACAGAGTAGCGCCCAAAAGGCAAACTAGGAGCGGAGTAGAATCCCTCGTCATTGGAAACGACTCTGCGAGCGAACCCCGTTCTCTCTTCCTGTATTACTACTTGTGCTCGAGGCACGACGGCGCCCGTTGGATCTCGCACAGTGCCGCTGATGTTACCAACTGTACTCGTCTGGGCATCCACTCCAATGAACAAGCCAATGGTCCACAGCAACAGTGCCGCGAAGAAGGTGATTCTTCGAGCAAGTTGATCTTGTTCTCTCTCCATGTGGCTCCTTTCTAAGGATTGCTGGCAAATGGTCCGATCCTTCAGCAGAAGTTTTCCACCAGCGTGATGTCGGCACTATGTTGATCGTTCTGTGGTGATGCCAGCCCTTCGTCTAATGAGACCTGCAAGGCGCCACCATCACGTTTCAGATTGCGTTTAGTCCGCCCGTCTTTTACTCATCAAACCCCGCCCGTCTTTTACTCATCAAACCCCGCCCGTCTTAGCGAAAGTTCTCGACCAACATGATGTCTGCGCCGCCTGTGAAGTCCACCCGTGTGTACAGAATCTGTCGGCGATCCGGGGAGACGGCCAAACCGTTGTCAGAGATGTCTCGACCAAGCGCAGCGATCGGCGTCATTCTCCGCTTCGCAAAATCGAAGAACCGGAGAGTCCAATCACCCTTCGCATCCGAATCGATGAAGTAGATGCCGTCTTCCACGAGGGCCCAATCGCCCCAATTCTCAGCGTTAAATGAATCCGGAGACGGACTCGAAGTGGCAGCGCAAATGGACGAATTTCAGCTAAAAAAGAAAAAGGGAGACGCTGCTTGCGATGTTTTCCAGACATGTTCGGATTTCCTAATAAAAAATGACATCTCGCCACCGTGCGGATACCCTGAAAACGGATGCTGTCCCGTTGCCCGCCCGCCGCAAATCGATTGCACGCTCTCTTTTTCTTTTTTAGCTGGAATTTGCGTATTCTGCATCGACTTTAAGTAAAAAGGCGTGGGGGAGGCCCCCCTTGAAGGGCATGCCGGCCTTCAATCGGCCCTGGGTTCCTTTTGCAACAGTTTAGCGATAAGGAGAGAATCAATTTGGAAATCTATGCTGAGCGGCAGAATGATGAGACTGCAAGAGAAAAGTATCTGGAGCTGGCCCGCGCCGAGAGTCATAATCAGCAGAGGGAAAGATCTGTCTCTCGAAGCCACTAGTCGGTGACTTGCAGCCGCTGCGGATTGAGAGTTGCCTCTGCCAACTTACTCGCCCAGGTCCATGAGATCATGGGCGCAGTGTGCCGCCTGTATGCCTCTTGTCCTTCATCCCACCCGTCTTGGTTGTCAAACTGGCCTGCTGTTCCTCTATACTCCTAAATATCTCAACAGGCTAAATCGCCTTGCAAGAAGAATGACCCAATACGGGACTCTCTTTTCGAGTGTAAAGACATGCCAGAACTGGATTTTGATGGTCACAATACCCTGTACGCGACCCACGGGTTGCACGCCTATGCTGCGAAGTGTCCGCCGCAGTTAGTCAGGTATGGATTGCGCTACTATTCAAAACCGGGTGAAACAGTCATGGACCCGATGGCCGGCAGCGGTACCACGTTGGTTGAAGCCCGCCTAATGGGACGCAATGTGATCGGGTACGACCTTGATCCATTAGCACGATTGATCGCACAAGTGAAATCTCGAATCGTAACGAGTAAAGAGATAGATGCGGGGTATGAAGCCGTCATCCGGTATACAGAGTCGGATTTGAAAACGATAGAATCTCGTTCGAGAGCGGCCAGCGCCATACGCCGTGCTCAACCTCCCGACTTCTCTGGACGCGATTATTGGTTTCACCAGGAAGTGAGCACAAAACTCGCGCTCCTCTCCTATCACATTGCTGGGGCAGAAATGGCGGAGGATGTACGCCAGTTTCTGTGGGTCGCTTTTTCGTCTCTTATTTTGGCCAAAACCAGTGTTGCGAATGCAAGGGATATCGTGCATTCGCGTCATCACTATTTTGAGCACGCGCGAACACCGGATGTCATTGTTAAGTTCAAATCACGCGTTAAGCAGATGCGAAAGCAAATGGCCGAATTCGCTGCTGGTTGCCGAATGGCGCCAACGGCGAGGGCGACTGCTCGTCTGGGGGATATACGAAACATGCGCCACTCAAATGAGTCAGTGGATCTTGTTTTCACGTCTCCTCCCTATGTAACAGCTCTCGACTACTCTCGGGCTCACTTCCTCGCCGTGGCTTGGATGAACCGCGCCTTCCAGATTAGCTTGGAGGAGTACAAGGAATCTGGGAAAAACTATATAGGCACTGAGTGCGGAACGACCTCAAAGAAGTTTGCGGTAGACGAAATGTTGGAGGAGATCCCCAGCGCAAAACTGGCATTGAAATCCTTGGCAAAACGATCCCCAAGACATGCAAAACTCACGCAACGCTATTTTCTAGACATGCATAAGTCATTCGAACAGATCCGTCGCGTACTCAAGGACGGTCGTCACGCCATCCTCGTCGTTTGCCCTTCACATATTCGGAAAGTTGTAGTGCCTACGCAGACCGTGTATGTCGATATGTGCCAATCGCTGGGTCTTCACCTAAAACAGCAATGCACTCGAAGGATTAGCAATAGGAAGCGCATTCTTCCTTACATGCAAAAGGCCTTCGGTAAAAGAATGAGCACCGAATACGTTTTGGTATTTCAGAAGGTGTCGTGAGGGAGGCGTAAATGGCCGAGTCCTCCAACCTCAAGGAGCTAGGCGAGGCTCTTCATTCTCGATTGATCGCCGGCGACAAACTGGCCTCGGCGGAACTGTCTGAGACGTTCTTCCCTATCTTATCCAAGGCCGTAGAACGTCGATTCCACAATCTCCCTGATCCCCACTTGGTTACTGTAGCCGCTGAAGAGGGCTTCCTCAGGTATCTGCAACAACCAGATAAGTTTGATCCTCAAAAGAGCAGTTTAATCGCCTACTTGTACCTCGCCGCCTGGCGCAATGTAATAGATAAACTGCGAGCCTCTACGGAAACTTTTGTCGAACTTGACTCGACGAAGACCGAACATATAGTAGATGAGGGTGCTTACAACCCTGAGTTGAAGCTGATCGAGGAGGAAGCCGCACAGTTCGCACCGACTTCTCCTGCCATGCAACGAATGTTCGCAGTTGTGACCGATCCAGTAGATCGAAAGCTAGTCAGATTAATGATGGATGGTGTGCGAGATACCAGGGAATATGCTGAGGTGATGGGCATTCAAGATCTTTCTTTTGACGATCAGCAAGCGAAAGTAAAGCAACACAAAGATCGGATCAAGACCGCGTTGCGTCGCAATCTGAAGGACTGGGAGCCAAAATAAATCATGCAGTCGGAAGCAACAGATTCCGGTTTGTTGGCAAGACTTGTCCAACGGCTTGCGAACGATACAACTTACATGGCGCATGTCTTTGCCTTGTACAAGAGCCAGGAAGGATTTGATGATGCGGATCTCGCAACTTATCTCAATGCCTTCCCGGAACAGATCATAAGACTCGCCTTATGCAAGCGACCCGAACCTGACGCTCCCGACTTCGCCGACCAGATCCGTCTTCTTGGAGACTTCACTTTGATTGATGAAGCATTACTTGCTCATGTCATTCGGCAGGTCGACAGCCTGACGCACCTTTCTCAAAGTCCGATGCTCGCTGACCCTGCACCGAATACCGTTCTTGGATTCAAACCTTTCGAAGGCACGTTGGCGGCTGCCCGTGATCGCGACGAGATCCCAAAAGATTCCGGGGATACTGAAGGGTCTAACGAGAAAAAAGAGAAGTGATGTTGAAGGCTTGCCTTCACATGCCATCAATTCTCGTAGCCAATGCCCGTTTAATCCATAGGTTTGGAGGTCGTCCACAAAAAATGGAGGGTGTTAGTCAGCAGGCAATCGATCTCTTTTGGCTGCGCTATGGAAAGGATAATTCCTTCCCGCGCAGCATCGAGCGCCTAGTCGCACTGGCCCTTCCATTGACGATCATCAGGCTATCACTGCTAAGCATGCGCGCCGTGGAGAACTGGCTCCGCCAGCGTGGTGTGCCTTTCCGTTTCAATTGTCAAAGCAGAACAATCCGTGGCTGCCTAGTGGCGTTTGCAGGTAGAGGTTTGATTTTCATAGATGATGCTGACTCAGAAGACGAGCAGAGGTTTACGGCAGCGCATGAAATAGCACACTTCTTAGTAGATTATTGGTTGCCGCGCGAAAAGGCGATCCAGAAATTCGGGCCTTCGATCGCGGATGTTATGGACGGACTCCGAGGACCTACGCCTTCAGAGCGATTCGGCGCGATACTTGTCAATACGCGAATCGGCATATATTCAGATCTAATGGCTCGAAACGAAGACGAGCCGCATAACATGGACGTTTGGCAGATTGAAGATCGTGCTGACTCCATAGCGCTTGAGCTGCTGGCACCGCAACACGCAGTCTTATCAACCATGAATATCGCTCCCCTTGGAAGCTTTTCACAACGCGTGGAAGCGGTAGACAGAACGTTGAGAGTGGGCTTCGGTTTGCCTGCCTCTGTATCCGGCTCATATTCGCGGTTTCTTCTCAGGAGCATTGGCCGTGGTCCATCCTGGATGGAATCGCTAGGTTTTGGATAAAAAGTTGTCGCACTTTGGGATTTATTTCCCGAACATAGATTAGTAAGCAGATATCTGTGCGATTCTTGGAAGGATTGACCCTCGAAGGAGAAACAGGTGGCGGGTACTAACAAAGTTGTCCAATTGGACCGAGAGGATCAGCGGTCCGCATCGGGGATGCCGTCAAGCGATGACTTCGAACAAGCTTATCGGGAACCCCTTTCCAAAATTCTTGACCATACCACTTGGAACCAGGGCGATGATCTGGCCGAAGCATATGAGCGGATGGAACGGGAGATTACTAACGCTCTTAATGAAGAAAGTCGATATCATGAGCAAGCACGCAGGACTCTGCTAAAAAACATTGGCACCGCACCTGGCACGCCTCACAATGCGGGAGTCTACCAAGTAAAAACAGAGCAGCTGGAAAAAATACACACAAGCTTGCTGTTTAATGGAGGCGTAGAAGCCTGCGACGGCACTTACGTCATACATGATACCTTACCGTTAACCATCACTCAGATCGGCGTTTCCCTCGTCAAATACAACGGACAACATAATTCTTGGGTCCAGCGTCTGTTCCGTCGAGATCTGCAATCGAAGATGTCAGACCCGGTCGATGAACTTGCTACGCTTCTTGAAAACCGTAAGCAGCGAGCAGCGCAAGGTCAGGATGACGATAAGTTAAGCGAATTAGCGAGTCGGGGAATCATGGCATTTATGGAGCGAAAGATTCTCCAACAGGCTTCCGATGCCCCGTGGCGAATGATGCATGGCAGTCCAGCGCCTTACGAAATTCTGACCGGTCGCTGGGCGTCCGACTCAAAAAAAATTGCGAAGAGTTTGGAACTTATTGAGTGGTACGCTCTTGAACACAAACGCTTCATTAGCATACCAAGTGCTCCGCGTAAACTGGATTGGCTTACTCTCGGCTACGCGCTGAAGCCAATGGAGTTTGCGATAGTTCACACCATTCAGCCCGAGATTGAACATTTGCTGGAGACAGGCGGTTACCGGAATGCGAGCGGTGTTCGACCGGCGATGGAGCGCTTTGCTCGCGACGTTGCGCCTCACATTGTGATCGGTGTGTATCGCGTATCAGCCTACGCGCCCCCGCATCTGTTTTATGCCCAAATTGATTTTGCGGAAAAGGCCGCGCATATCGCCATGGCCGATAGCATGCTCCAAGAACATCGTAGCTTCCCCATGCTGATAGATCTCGCAGATCGGCTTTGCGCAGTCAATTTTGGAGCAAGTAGCTTCGTCTCAACCGTTCAGATGGCTTACGCAAAGGCTGGCAAACCGTTTCTTTATTTAGGAGAACGAGAGACACGTACTCGTTAGAAAGGGGTATTCCGTGAGTAGATTTCCGAACAACTTGACCATCGCAGACGGCGAGGATCGCGTACAGACGATGGACGAAACCTTTGAGCTGGACATGGAGAAAGAATTTGAAATGGCCGGCGAACCCTTCGAGGAAGATAAGGAATTCGAGAATGCCGTTGGTCGCACCATGTTCGATACGGCCAACAGCAAGGATCACACAGTAACCGTGATCGTTCCGAAAGGAAAAACCGGCATCATTGCAGCTCAATCGTTGGTTCGTATCGCCAGCTTACCACCGGAGCGGGGCGGCGATGGACGTAAGTACATAGGTGCCGTGGTCGAGGGACCGTTTGCTGAACCTGATGGTTTGCGCGGCGATTCTCCGCTGATGGTGACCACCACCGCTCGCGGAGGAATCTTTATGCCGCCATATCATGGGCGCGTTCAAGTGGGGATCCTGGGTGAAGAAACTGAAGATGGAAGTGTCGTACCTCCTCGCTTTCGGCCAATTCCGAACAGCCCTGTTTTTGTACTGGACGATCAAGAGACGGCGGCCAAATTGGGCCTGGGTGGTGACATCGCTATTGGCTACGCTGTCGGCTTCGATGATTTACCCGTCCAGATTCCTTCAAACAGGAAGTCTGTTCTCCCTCGCCATTTAGGAATACTAGGAACAACCGGCGGCGGTAAGACAACGACAGTTTCCGGCCAAGTGATGCAATATCAGCAGGCGAAGATGGCGACGATCTTGTTCGATACTGAGGGAGAATATACCGCGATCGGATTTCCCACTGAAGACAAGAACATGATTCGTTTGTTGGCTAGTCAAGGCAAAGTCCCGGCGGGCGCTAACAATGTTCATGTCTATCATTTAGTCGGACGGGAAACTACCGCTGACAAGTCAACATCAACCCATTCGTTCAAAGTGGACTTTTCAAGCCTCTCACCATATTCCGCAGCCGACATTCTCGGACTGACCGAAGCACAACGGGATCGATTCATCAAAGCCTATGACGTACTTAAGTTGGTCCTGCGCGATTTGGACATCTTTCCGAAGCGGGGAAACAAGCACGAAGAAACCCAAGTCTTGGAGATTGACGAGTTCGAGTCTGGTTATCCTCAAGTGACGCTGTCACGGCTCATCGATATTGTGGGATTCTTCTTGGATTTCTTGTCCAAGAAAAGCGATGGTGACAAACCAAACAAGAAGAGCAAAGATAAGACCCCTGAGACGAGCGAAGCGGAAGCAGCCGCTTTCCAAACCTTCGAACCATTTAATTTTGAATTCAAGGATGACAAGGCCCGTAGCATTATCAGGAGGCGCATTTCAACTGTGGACACAAAAAGCGAAGTTAGCTGGGGTGCGCTAAAGAGCAAATTATGGCTCCTCCACCGAACCAAAGTCTTTGACGTGCCGGCTCCTGCAATCCCCTATAAACAGATGTTGCAACCCGGTCATGTATCCATCGTCGATCTGAGCGACACTGATTCGCCGATCATCAACAACTTAGTAATCGCTACGATACTTCGCGGTTTGCAACTGGCCCAGGAGGAAGCTTACAAAGAAGCACAAAGTAAGGCCACAAATCCTACACCAACTATGATTATCATTGAGGAGGCTCACGAGTTCTTATCGCGCGAGCGGATCGCGAAGATGGAGAACCTCTATCAGCAAGTTGCTCGCATCGCTCGCCGTGGCCGCAAGCGCTGGCTAGGTTTGACGTTCGTCACGCAGCTGCCCCAACATTTGCCAGATGAAGTTTTAGGCTTGGTCAATAACTATATCTTGCATAAGATCGGCGACTCCAATGTCATCAGCCGTCTCAAGCGCTCCATCGGCGGGATCGATGACGGCTTATGGAATCGCTTGCCAAATCTCGCACCAGGCCAAGCAATCGTCTCGATGGCGAGCATGACGAGGCCGCTGCTTGTTTCGATAAATCCGACGCCGTGCAAACTTCGAATGATTGACTAACAGACATGACTACGGTTCCCGATATGGGTCTCTATCGACACGGCGCGTGGAAAAACTGAAACCCTAGCAGAAGCAAAACAAGTTGGTAAGAGTCTAACTTCCTTTGGCCACGCTGCGACTCCGAGCCCCGGTTGAACAGCGAACGACCCACGCAAGCGCCTCACACACTCACGTGGGTCTCTCTGAATTCTCGCGGCGCCAGGCGGCGCTCACGCCAGAATTAAGGTTCGCTTTGTTGGCCGTTGACGGCCATCGCCTTCAATGTCCTCACCCCACCGAAGGCGTTTCATTGCCGCGCACTCTATGATCCGCCGGGTTAAGTAGTCAAGCTGAGTAAGATAGTTCTAAGGACATTCTAGAAGAGACTTAAGGTTTGGCCCACTTCGGCATCTACTGGAACGAGTAGGTCTGCTGCGTCATTATCCGGTGAGTTCACGCTATCACTGACAGGATGCATCTTCATTTCTGAAGCGGGAAACGTCATTAGCATTCTCAACAATTCGATGCAATTAGTTTTCGGATCAAGCCAAGCATCTTGAAATTTGGGAAGCAGTATCGCAGGCATGCGGTCATGAAGTTCTCCGACTAACTCGTTGGGAGGTGTAGTAATGATTGCGCATGAGCTGATCACTTCACCGCGATTGCGCCAGGTATCCCAGATGCCAGCAAACATCATAGGCGCTTCGTCACGGGAATATATATAGAACGGCCGCTTCTCCCTTCCGGTACGCTTCCATTCAAAAAAGCCGTCTGCCGGAATCAAGCATCGCCGCAATCGAAACGATTCGCTAAAGCTCGGTTTTTCTTCAAGTGTTTCGGCACGAGCATTAATGAATCCCTTACCGTCGTTGCTCCATGATGGAATTAGGCCCCACACCATCGTGCGTAACTCCGGCCCGCGCCCGAAATCCAAGATCATGGCGATCGTCTGACTGGGAGCAATGTTATAGCGCGGCTCAAAAGGCAGGTCTAATGTACTGAGCCCCTAGATCGAGACAGTCTCAAAATGGCCGTCGGGTTCGGTACCGCGTGGTCATGGCCAGGTTCTCTCACGCGCCGTTAGCCGTGTCAGAAACCAAAGAGCGCACGGCGTTGGCCGCATCGCCCAATTCGGCGAAAAGCAAACGGCGCTCTGCATCGCTGAGTGCGCGCAGCCAAAGAATTGTTTGGCTTCGCTCATTAACTGTGGCTTGTTGTAATTCTTGGGGAATTTCCGGACTCTGCAAAAAAGTTGAGGCGAGACTTATCACCGCGAGCACGTCCAATGCTGCATCGCCCCAGCGCCGCAAATCAAGCAAGATCTTCAGTCGAGAGTTCAATGTCCCCAACAGTTCGGGTGTAATCCAGAACATACCAAGCTTCTCGACGCAGAGCAGTTGTAGCCGCACGGCTTCTTTGTAGCCGTCGAGGGCTCCCTGCCAATCTTTCTGTGTTTCCAACGTGAGCGCCTTGTTCCCGTAAGTCGCCGCCAGATCGTTGGCCAAATGTGTTTGTTGCTCCTCATTGACCAACCGTTCAAGAACCGCGATCGCTTTGTCGTACTCGGACACTGCTTGCACTAACCGCCCCAGATTCGTTAGCACATTGCCCTTGTTCGCGTAACTCCTCGCCAGATCGTTCGCCAAATGTGTTTGCTGCTCGGCGTTGACCAACCGTTCAAGAATCGCGATGGCTTTGTCGTACTCGAACACTGCTTCCTCGTACCGGTCCAAGGTTGCAAGTGCGTTGCCCTTGTTACCGTAAGTCGCCGCCAGTTCGGCGACCAGATGCGCTCGCTGCTCAACATTGACCAACCATTCACGAATCGCGATCGCTTTGTCGTGTTCGGGCACCGCTTCCTCTGGCCGCTGCAAGTTAATAAGTGCGTTGCCCTTGTTCGCATAAGCCGCCGCCAGATCGTTGGCCAGATGCGTTTGCTGTTCCACATTGACCAACCGTTCACGAATCGCGATCGCTTTGTCGTACTCGGCCACCGCTTCCTCTGGCCTCTTCAGTTTCTCAAGCGCATTGCCCCTGTTCATGTAAGACATCGCTAGGTCGTTGGCCAGATGCGTTTGCTGTTCGACATTGACCAACCGTTCTCGAATTGCGATCGCCTTGTCGTATTCCGCCACGGCTCCCCTTAACCGCTGCGAGACAAGAAGTGCGTTGCCCCTGCCCATGTAAGCAGTCGCCAGGACGTTGGCCAGATGCGTTTGCTGTTCGACATTGACCAACCGTTCAAGAATCGTGACCGCTTTGCCGCAGTCGGCCACTGCTTCCCTGAGCCGCTGCAAGTCACAAAGCGCCTGGCCCTTATTCATGTAAGCTATCGCAAGGTAGTTGGCCAGATGCGTTTGCTGTTCGACATTGACCAACCGTTCAAGAATGGCAAGTGCTTTGTCGTACTCCGCAACCGCTTGGCCCAATCGTTCCAGACTCTGAAGTGCATTGCCCCTGTTCATGTAACTCGTCGCTAAGTCGTAGGCCAGATGCGCTTGCTGTTCGACATTGACCAACTGGTCAAGAATCGCGATCGCTTTGTCGCAATCGACCACCGCCTCCTCTAACCGCTGCAAGTTCTGGAGTGCCATGTTTTTGTTAAGCATCACCGTCACATAGTTCCTCAGCAAGCTCGTGCAGTTCAGAACATAGACAAGATGCTCGTAGAGCGCTTCGGCGCAGCCGAAGAGTTCCAGGGCGTACGAGAAGCGCTTCACGTTGAAGGCCGAAGCAGCAAGGCTCCGGCATTGGCGGGCGGCACTCTCGTAAAGTGTCTCATCAGCGAACGTCGCGAAGAATTCATTCTCACAAACGACCGGATGCAAACCGTAGAGATTCACTTCGAGCGGATCGTTCACGAACCTGGCATAACTGTTCGCGGGTTCACTGTGCGTCACGAGCTTGCTCCTTTCCAGGCGCGTGAGCGTCCGATTCAATTCAATCTCGTCCAGCAGGTGAGCGAGCGCGCCCTTTGGCACGGGCCGCTTGAAAAAGGCCAGCAGGCCCAAAACCGGCACTCTCTCTTTCGGCTGTCGCTGTAGTTGCTCGTAGTGCAGACGCTTCAGTCCCTTGTAACGATAATCTTCGGCCTCTTTGCCCTGTCCGCGGTCAAAATCAGTGAAGAGCTCGTGTCGCGTAAGCACCTCTTTCAGCGTGTAGCCGGTGTCGGAGACATAACCGACGGCCCAGACTAGTGCCAGCGGAATGCGATGCACGTGCGCGGCGAAATCCGCGAGGATGCGGTCGACTTCCTCGCCGTCGCCAGTCAAGCCAGCCGCCGCGCCATTCTTCCGCAGGTAAGCGACACAATCGGCCAACGCCAAGCCGTCATACAGACTGTCGCCGACGGTGCTCAGCTCCGCAATTCTTTCGCGTGGAGAGAACGCCGGAATATCGCGCCCCGCAATCAGCGCGTAGACGTTATGCCCGCCCGCGAAGACGGCGCTGAACAGTTCGCGCAAGTCGCTATCCATTACTGCTCCGTCGCAGTCCAGCAAGGGCTCGAAGTTGTCGAACACGAACCAGGTTCGCTTTTCAGGATCGGGTGACAGTCGATGAAGCACTTCCGCCGCCTTCTGCGGCAGAGTTTTATTCGCGTCAGCGTAGATGTCCTTGAACGACTGTCGCTGGCCGACCAGCCGGCCCGCATTTTCAAACAGGACAGCAAGGTTCACGCCCTCGCGGCCATCTACATGGAGCAACCCACCCACGCGAGGGTTGATGGCATCGCCATTGCTGAGAGTCGCACGATCGGCGAGCGTTCTGCCGTCCAGCGAAATCTTCTGAACTAGCTTGGTCAGCAGCGCAGTCTTGCCAAAGCCGCCGGGCGCGGCGAACGCCAACATATGGCTCGCGGGAGCATTCAGCGCGTGCAGCAAGCCGTCACATTCGGCCTCGCGTCCCTCGATCTCCTGAGCCAGCGGGAGAGTACGGATCAGAGGCTCCGGCTCGCTTGAAAGTTCGTAAGCCGCCAGTCTTTCGTCAAGCACATCGATGATTTCTGAGACGACCCGGTCACCGGTTTGGCCCATCGCACCGATGACGCGCTCGCTCTCCTCGTGAATAAAGGCGCGGAGCGTTTCGCCTCCCAGATTCTCAAGCTCCACCTGCCACGCCTTTTGGCTGATCGCCAGCTTTGCCAGCAGCGTGTTCTGAAACGCGTTGGCGACTTCGGGGCGCTCCCGGGCGTAGTACTGAAAGTTAGCGCAGAAGAATTCAAACCACCGCGCGCTAACCAGGGCGATGAAGTCCGCGGGCGGCTCGCCGAACGCCGCGCGCAGATCAGCCAGAACTCGTTTAGCTAATGCCTTGCTCAACTCCTGTTCCCGAACCGCAATGGCAGAGGGCTGCATGAGCAGTTCGATATCGCGCAGGGTCAAAGCCAACTCGCGATCATCCGCGAATGGCGGCGCGAAGCTTTCATTGTCAAGTCGCTTCAGCCTTGCCAGTTGATCGCGACCTGCCTGTTCGAGCCACTGCTTCGTCGCCTGTGTAAAGACACCGATCGGGGTTTCGGCCAGCAACCCACGAAAAACCTCCGCCATCCTTTCCGGCAGGATGCCGAGTCTGAACCAGCCGTCGACTCTAACGCCGTTCCGCCCGAGCAAGGCTGCGCACGATTGCACCGTGGCCTGGCAGTAGGCGCGATAGACCGCGCGCTGTAAGTCGTGATTCGGGCGCTGGCTGTGGTGTCGTAGGTTGTGCTTGAAGTCTTCCCAGTTTTGCTTGAAGGCGGCATGGCTTTGGTTACCGAGGACACCGTTAACCACGGCAGATCCAAGAAAGACCAGCGAGGACGTAACTGTGATTGGTTCGGGCATGGTTACTGCTCAGGCAAGGTTAAAGCTGTCTCGTTGCGATAGCATTCTAACCCCGTAGTTGCTCCAAGGTGAAAGGTGATTTCAGGCTGGATAAGTGCGATCCCCTCGGCACAGAAATGCATTCACCGAGGGACATTCTCTTGAAATGCCCACACTCTTAGCCGGACGTGTGGGCACCGGCTTTACTTCACGGACTCTGTCGATTTCGATGAGGAAA
>DIYZ01000036.1:0-594 GCA_002427845.1 Chloracidobacterium sp. UBA6041
CTTGCGCTCCGATCCGCGCTTTACCGACCTGATGCGTCGAATCGGATTCCCAGAGTGAACCCTCATAAGTCTGAACTCCCAGCAACAAATCACGGACGCCTTCCAAGCGACCCAGACTTACTTGATTCTCTACCGACGAAGAAAAAACGGAAGCCTTGAGAACAAGCGGAACAAGAGCGGCGAGACTGGGAATCCCGCCGCTCTCTCCGCACAATCTTTCGGCGAAGTGTTTGGGAAGACTGTAATCAGATTCCGGCGTCGCCTTCAATGGCAGGCATTGCGCAGCTGCGGCTGGCCATCGACGATCGTGTCGATGCAAGGGATAGCGCTCAGATATGTGTAAATGGCCAGAAGGTCGTGGTCCGTCATGCTTTGATAATAAGGCCAGTATTACAAGGCGACGTTGTAATAAGGTAGTGATAGAAGCCAAAAGAAACGATGACTCTTGAACCTGGCACAAAACTCGGCCGCTACGAAATCCGCTCGCAACTCCGCGCGGGCGGGATGGGAGAGGTGTATCTGGCGCAGGCTACGAAGCTTGCTCGCAAAGTTGTTTTGTTTAGCCGAATCTATTGGCAGTTGTAAATGGACGAT
>DIYZ01000036.1:723-5637 GCA_002427845.1 Chloracidobacterium sp. UBA6041
GTGATTTTCCGCGGTCGGGCAAGGAATGACCTGGGTTTTCAGGGTATCCGCACGGTGGCGAGATGTCATTTTTTATTAGGAAATCCGCACATTCTGCAAAACATCGCAAGCAGCGTCTCCCTTTTTCTTTTTTAGCTGAAATTCGTCCATTTGCGCTTGCCACTTCGAGAGAGTAAATCCATTTACTCATCGAAATCGACTGTCACAAGGTCGATTCTTGGTAATGATTCCGCGTTTACCAGATCCAAACGAGGATGTGAGCAAGTTGAAACCAAATCCTCTCCTTCTGGGGGTTTTCCTTTCCGATGCTTTACAGCTCGAGCTCACCACCGGCGGGTACGATCATCCTGTCGGACCCAATTCCGAGGCAAAGGGGACGCTAAACGATCCTTCTAGTTTGAGCCAGACTCTGGCTCGAATTTTCCAGCAGCGCAAGGAACAGCATGTGTACAAGCCAGGCATGGAGACGCGGACGGATTTGTCAGAGGACGAACGCGTCGAGAAAACGGTTTGGATTAGAGCTTATCGCGATTGGTCGTACCACGATGTTATCAAGCTCATTGACGTGGTAAAAGGTGTGGGCGCAAACCCGATTGTCTTGCAGCTTGATGATTTGCCAGGATGATCAATAAAGTCGAGGAGTTTGCGACTTCTTTGCGGCAATGAAAAGAACTGTATTTGCCATAGCAATCCTGTTGGTGTGCAGCGGTGCTTGCGCTGAAGGCATGCAGAGTGAACAGGATTCAAGGAAACATTCTGCCGAAGAGGAAATTCGTGCGGCTCTCTGTGACTTGGATAAGGGCGATTATGCGTCTGCGCAGAAGACGGTCGAACGGCTGCTTCAAACCGACCTTAAGAACATTTACGCGCGGAAACTCTTGCTTTTCAGCTTGGCAGCACAGATTAAGCCTGGCGACAAATCGCCCGGGAACATCGCGCTTATCAGGAAAGCCATCGAAGCCTGTAACCAGGGGATGAAGAGTTCACAGTTCACTTCAGAAGAAAAGCGTAGTATTGATTCATTTCTGGTTTCTTTTTACGGAAAAGAGAGAGCGCAAAACTAAAAGAAGGACATCTCATGATATCCACAACACCAAGACCGTTGAAGGTCGAACATGCAGAACTGCATGAGGAGTTAGCCAAAGCCACGAAGGAAGGGGGCAGAGTAGGAGAAGCAGCTAAAGCAGTCGCCGAGCTTCTACATCCCCACTTCGTCAAGGAGGAAGAGTATGCCTTGCCACCGCTGGGATTGCTGTCCATGTTAGCGCAAGGACAAGTAACGCCAGAAATGAGAGACGTCCTCGCGATGACAGATAAGTTGAAGGCAGAACTTCCTCGGATGGTTGAGGAACATCAAGCCATCGTGGCTGCTTTGGAGAAGTTAGTAGCTGCCGCAAGGCAAGAGGGCAAGCCTGAATATGCGCTCTTTGCTGACAAGCTGATGCTGCACGCGCAAAATGAGGAGGAAGTGTTGTACCCCGCGGCAATACTGGTTGGCGAGTACCTCAAGCTGCGATCCAACACCCAGTAGGGCTGGTGTCCCCTCCCGAAAATGTCGGCCCGATAGCGCTCGCTGATAGACACCGTTGGTCTGTGCGGGTATCCGCAGAAAGAGCGCAACGGATTTTGCGTGTGGCTGTCAACGATGAAAATAGAGGACTGGTGAGTGTTGGGTGATATAGGTGTTGAAATGAGAAAATATGTTCGTATTGATGCGAATGCGAATCGAGTGCAGATTAAGTTAAGGGATTCGAGGTAGGCTTTTCAGCGCGAGGATTGGAAAGAGGTTCTTATGATCCACTTGAAGAGGGCATACGAAAACCTTAACAAGGCAGACGGTGAGCGAATACTTGTCGATCGACTTTGGCCGCGCGGTCTTACCAAGCAGGAAGCGAGGATAGACCTATGGCTGAAAGAAATCGCGCCGAGTACAGAACTAAGAAAATGGTTTGGGCACGATCCATCCAAGTGGAAGCGGTTTCGTGGCCGCTACGAAACAGAGCTTAGGGATAATGATGATCTGGTCAAATTGCTAAAGCGAAAAGCGAAAGAGGGCACGATCACCCTTATCTATGCAGCGCGAGATGAAGAACATAATGAGGCGATTGTTTTGAAACAGTTTCTCGAGAAGGCTTCGAGACCGCCGCCTCGGATGACCTCTGGATGAACGATCGATAGACATGTTAGGCACCACAGAAAGGGGTTCGGAATGAGGCGAGTCGATGTTCACGCTCACTACTTCCCGAGCGGGTATCTAGATGTCCTCCAGGCGGCCGGTAGCAATTTCACGGATGTGGCGCGGAACTTGAGGGCCGGAAATGATGCGGTGATATCGAGGGCCGGGTGCGCGTGATGGACGACGCAGGTGTCGACATGCAGATCGCCGAGCACGGTCTCACCTGGATCGTGGGTGCTCCGTTCGAGGACGCGATCGGTGTCTTGCATCTGCTCCGTACCGGCGTCACCGTTCGGTACCCCAACATCAAGTTCATCGCGGCGCATCGCGGCGGACTGTTGCTATTCCTCATACAGCGCATGGATGACAATTTGACTACAAAGGATGAGGGTAACGACGATGGATCAGCGCATCAATTACAGCGAGGTCGCGCCCGAGGGGATGCGGACGCTGAGGGGGCTTGAGGCTTACGTGCGGAGCGCCGGACTTGAGCCGGGCCTCCTCGAACTGGTCAAGACCCGGGCGTCTCAACTAAACCAGTGCGCCTATTGCATCGACATGCACACAAAAGACGCCCGGGCGGGCGGCGAGGCCGAGCAACGGCTCTACGCCCTGTCCGCTTGGCGCGAGACCCCGTTCTTCACGGATCGGGAGCGAGCCGCGCTCGCCTGGACGGAGGCGGTAACGCACATCAGCCATGGGTCCGTCCCAGACGCGCTATACCAGGAAGCCCGGCGCCACTTCTCGGAGAAGGAGTCTCGTGGACCTAACACTGGCGCTGATCGCTATCAACGGGTGGAACCGGCTGAGCATCTCGTTCTGCACCGTGCCGGGGACCTACGCGAGCGGTGACATACGTTGAACAATCACGCCAACCAGCTGAGGTGATCGAGAGCATCATGGCCGGTAATAAACCTTCTCTACTCGGGTTGGGATGACAGTGTGGTGACAGGGCCTGATTAGTACGCAACCGGCCCTTCCGCCCAAAGTCATCCGCCCAATTGCTGCGTAACCAAACGCTGCACCTGACCGACGGGGTACCTGGGATTTCTAAGGTTCAAGGCTCCCCGTGCTCCGCCGGCATGTGAGCTTTATCGTTCAGGAGTACCTATGATCTCGTTCGACGCAGCCCACAAAGCTGTTCATTATCCGCCAGACCGGCGATTTCGGATTTGGATCAGGCCCTCGTTTGTAGCGGGAATAGTCGCGTTGATCCTCTTGCCGCTCTTGTTTGCCTGGGGACAGGCGGCTATTTTCGGGTTGCCTTACATTCCGCCCGTACCCCAATTCATCGAAGCGGCGCCAACTGGACCACATGGCTTTCCGGTGTGGATCCGCTACGCACACTTCTTTAATTTTCTCTTTCTGATGATGCTCATGCGCAGTGGTCTTTCAATTCTCATGGACCATCCTCGGCTTTATTTTAATGACGACTGCACCCCGGGGACCGAGTGGATTCGATTCACGCCTTTGACGGTTCCGAAGGACCGTGTGTGGACGGCGAAGGACGATGCGCGTTACATCTCGCCCCTGTTTGCACTGCCGGGTTATCGCCATACCGTAGGGGTGGCGCGCTCGTGGCACTTCATCGATGTTTATGGGTTCATTATCACAGGGTTGATCTTTGTCACGTTGCTTTTCACAACGGAGCAATGGAGAAGGATTGTTCCTACCTCGGGGATCGTCCTGACACAAGCCTGGAATACGTTCGTCCTTTATGCCAACTTCCATCTGCCGCCGGAACCGAACGGTTTTTACGGATACAATGCGCTTCAGCAGCTCGCCTATTTTGCTGTAGTCTTAGTTTTCGGACCACTTTCGATTTTGACCGGCATCGCGATGTCGCCTGCGTTGACAAACCGCTTTCCGCTGTACCCTCGATTGTTTGGCGGCCGGCAGGCGGCGCGCTCCATCCACTTTCTTCTTCTGCTCGGCTATATCGCGTTCCTTGCCGTGCACGTCACGCTGGTGGTCTTGACCGGATTTGCGCGAAATATGAATCACATCGTCCTCGGAACGGATGATCAGAAACCGCTCGGGATGATTCTCGGCTTTGTCGGTATTGCGGTGGTGATTGTTTCCTGGATCGTCGCTCACTACACTTCGTGGAAGTTTCCTCGTTTACTGCAACACATCCAAAAAGCGGTTTCTCAGCCGCTACGCCTCGCGACGCTGAATCGATTCTCTCCAAGTGAGCAGTATACAAAAGAGCAGATCTCTCCTTACTTCTGGCCTAATGGCAAGAGGCCGGAAAGCGAGGATTGGAAACGCCTGGCGGCAAACAGCTTCCGCGATTACAAGCTCAAGGTAGGCGGTCTGGTGGATAGACCGGTGGAGTTATCGCTATCAGAATTGGAAGCCATGGGAAAAGCCGAGCACATTACCATGCACCACTGCATTCAAGGTTGGTCTGGCATTGCGCAGTGGGGAGGAGTGCCGATGAAAGCGCTTGTCGACCTGGTCAAACCGAAGCCGTCGGCGAAGACGGTGGCTTTCTTCTCCTTTGGCGAAGGACTGTATGGCGGGGTGTATTACAACACTCAGAGTCTGGACAACGTCCTTAAGGCAGAGTGCCTGCTTGCGTATGAGATGAATGGCGCGCCGCTGGGGGAGGAGTATGGTGCTCCGCTGCGGCTGCGCGTGGAGAATCAACTCGGATACAAGATGGTCAAGTGGATTGAACGTATCGAATTCATTGAATCCGAAAAGCAGCTTGGCAAAGGCGAGGGTGGGACGAA
>DIYZ01000104.1:0-12961 GCA_002427845.1 Chloracidobacterium sp. UBA6041
TGATTACCGATTACTTTCTTCCCGCAAAGGCCGCGTCATAAGTTCGTTCGCGGCCTGCAATACGGGTTTTCCTTCATAGAGGACCGCATAAACCTCATTAGTGATAGGCATCTCGATTCCATTCCGGTCCGCAAGCAGTTTGACGGCCATGGTGGTTTTCACGCCTTCGGCGACCTCCTGCATGCCCGCTATGACTTCCTCGAGGCTCCTGCCTTTTCCCAGTTCCTGTCCTACAAATCGATTGCGTGAAAGTTGGCCCGTGCAAGTTAGAACCAGGTCACCCAAACCCGCCAGACCCATCAGTGTTTCCGCTTTCGCTCCTTCACAGAGTCCGAGCCGCGTCATTTCGGCAAGCCCTCGCGTGATCAACGCCGCAATGCTGTTTGAACCGAACCCGAGACCCGCCACCATCCCAGCCGCAATTGCCATCACGTTTTTGATTGAACCTCCGAGTTCAGTTCCGATCACATCATCATTCGTGTAAACGCGCAGCTGTTCAAAACTCAAACTCGACTGAACCAGACAACCAGCCTCGCGGTCTTCGCTGGCTGCCACAACGGCCGTAGGATGTTTCTCGATAACCTCTTTCGCGAATGAAGGACCGGACAAACAGACGAATGCGGGTCGGCATCCTTGGGCAAAGACTTCCTCGACCAGTTGCGAAATGCGCTTGCCGGTGCCGGTTTCAATTCCCTTCGTCGCGCTGACAAATATCATTTCCGGGCGAACGACGTCGGCCATTGCCTGAAGCAGTCCGCGCGTTGCGTGTGAAGGGGCAGCAAGTATGACCAGTTGCGCTTTCTCCAGCACTTCCGAAATATTTGTGCTCGCATAAACACTGTCCGGTATTTGCGCGGTCGGCAGATAAACTGGATTGACGTGATCTCGATTGACCGACTCGACCACTGCTGAATTGCGAGACCAAAGGCGCACCTCATAGCCGGCGCGCCCGGCGATAATCGCCAACGCCGTTCCCCAACTACCCGCACCGATAATGGCGATTCGCATGGAAAATCTTACTGGTCACTCAATCTATCTAAACTTGCTCTCTGTTCCCTGAATCAACCTGCCGATATTTTGTCGGTGCGCGAAGACTATTAACGCCGCCCCGCTTAACGCCGCCGTCATCATCGGGGCCAGAGCTGAAACTGGCCGAATGAGTTCATTCTGTAACCATACAAATAACGGAATAGTTGCTGCTGCCAAAATCGAGCCGAGTGAAACGTAACGAGTCAGCGCAACTGCCAGCACAAAGATCGCCGCAGCCAGCGCTACCGCAATCGGTGTCAGCATCAGAAAGACTCCCACTCCAGTCGCCACGCCTTTGCCACCGCGAAACCTCAGCCAGACGGGGAAAATATGGCCCACGATTACGGCAATCGCTGCGGCCGCCACCCACCAGTGCGCATTTTGCAGGGACGGATCTGCGTGTCCGCCCTCTGCAGAAATCGGTAACGCAAGGATGATCTTCGCAATCACGACAGCCGCCGCCCCCTTCAACGCGTCGAGTATCAGTGTGATCACGCCGGCAACTTTGCCTGCGCGCCGGGAGACGTTCGTCGCACCTGTTCCACCAGAGCCTGTCTGCCTGATGTCGTAGCCCTGCGTCACTCGCACGATCAAGTAGCCAAACGGAATTGATCCGAGCAAGTACGCAATAACGATGGCAGCCGCAGGTCGCAAACTAGTACTACTCCATCCAGGCAAATCAGTTCAGGCATGAAAGGAAACCGGCACTATAACAACCGGCTTGGGCAGCGACAAGGTGTGGCACAAAGAACCCCAGCGGACGTTATAATCGACGATCAGGTCCAAGTCCAAAATCGCGAGCAGGCCGATAAGTCGCGAGTCCTACGATCTTTCGAGAATTAGGTTTTCGATTCTTCTTTTTTTCCCCGCGAGGAGACGAGGATGCACGTTCATGTTCACGGCAGCAACGGTGAAGCGAAGTTTTAGCTTGAACCGCAGATCGAATTGGCCGACAATTATGGACTGAGAACCGGCTAGCTTAGGACAATACGGGATCTAATTGAAGAACACGAGAATGAAATCAGAAGCGGTTGGCACAAACATTCGGAAGTTGAAGTAACTCATATCTCGAACCATGGCCTCTGGCTCTTGATCGGAGGCAAGGAATCATTTCTCTCTTTTGAGAACTTTCCCTGGTTCAAGAAGGCGCCGGTGTCTGCGATCCTGAATGTGAAGCTACCGAACCCACATCACTTGTATTGGCCGGACCTTGATATCGATTTGGCAGTCGAATCCATTGAGCATCCTGAAAGATTTCCCCTCGTAGCAAAACCCACACCTAGATAAGTCTTCTTCGTAAGAGATCCAGTGCGGCCTGTGACGCGCGCCAGCGAACCAGTTGCCGGTCGCCGGGAATTTGTAACTGGCGGTGTTCGGTATGGACGTCGTCCGACAATGCGATGTAAACCAGGCCCACGGGTTTTTCTTCGCTGCCGCCACCCGGCCCCGCGATTCCAGTTACCGCCAAACCGTAGTCGGTGCGCGCGCGTTTACGAATCCCCTCGGCCATCGCTTGCGCAACCGGCGCGCTCACTGCACCGTGTTCGAGCAGCAACACCGGCTCAACACCAAGCGTTCGCGTCTTGGCGTCGTTAGAGTAAGTGACTGCTCCTTCGATAAAGTATTTCGAGGAGCCGGGAACCTCCGTCAGTCGTTGCGCAATTAATCCGCCCGTACAACTTTCCGCCACCGCCAACGTGTAACGGCCCAACGTCAACTTCAGCCCAATAATTTCTTCCATCTTCTCGCCGGCAAAAGCAAACACTGCATTGCCCAGGCGGTCCTCAATCTGTTCGGACAGACGATCAAGCAAGGCGTTGGCTTCAACTTCGGTCCTGCCCCGCGCCGTAAGGTGAATCTCAATTTCACTCTGGTTGAAAAGAATGGTGGTCTGGGGATTGTCGTACTGCGTATAAATCGGCGCAATCTTCTCATCCACTGCCGATTCGCCTAATCCGGCAACGCGCAGCATCCGCCTGACGACTTTCACCGAACCCGCCCTGCCGGCAAGTTTTGGCAGCACATGATTTTCAAACATGGGCCGCATCTCGCGCGGTGGTCCGGGCAACAATACAATCGCGACGCCTTCGTGCTCGATAAACATTCCCGGCGCGCTGCCATTAGGATTGGGAAGGACTACCGCTTTTTCAATGACCATCGCCTGACGTGAATTTCGTTCCGGCATTACCTGGCCAAAGCTCAAGAACCGCTGCCGTAATTCGGCGAGAATTGTTTCGTCGAGCGAGAGCCGCCGGCCAAGCGCGCGCGCGGCAACCTTACGAGTGACGTCGTCTTCGGTGGGACCAAGACCGCCGGTGGTTATGACGACTTTGGATCGTCTGGTCGCATCCCTGATGGCCTCTTCAAGCCGGGCATCGTCGTCGCCCACGATTGTTTTTAGCTTGACTTCAATGCCTATGCTATTCAGTTTTTCGGTGAGCCACAGACTGTTGGTATCGGTGCGATCCGGGGCAAGCAGCTCCGAGCCTATCGCGATGATTTCTGCTGACAGAGTTTCGAGCAAGAGGTGATTAGCCGGCTGTAGAACTCAAAAACTGTTGGGCTCTTCCTGATAGATATCGTTGAGCACTTCCGAGATTGGTGGTGGCGCGGTGATGGACTTGAGCGAACGCGAGGTCGCAATTGCCCTTCCCTGTTGTAGCGAGGTCAACTGCTCGGCTAGCTCGCTGTCGTAAGCCTCGACCATTCTTTTGAGTTGCTGTTGGTTTTCCGCGAGCAACCGCGCCGCGCGCTCCCGATGCATTCGTTCGAGGCTCACAATTGCTGTATTAATCGCCAAACGCTTTGGCGTGCGTTCAATCTGTCGCAGCCTGGCGACGTAGCGCCGCAACTGGCGCGAGGGTGAAACATGCGAACTGTCTTTCAAAACCTCTTCTTCAGCCGCCAATCCCAACTGTTCGACCGCGCCATTGTGGTCGCCAATGGAACTGTATAAAGCACCGAGGGCGAACCGGCTCAGCGGCGGTGGGTCGGGCATTAGCATGACAACTTTTTCGCCGGTTCTTATAACGTCGGCAATCTCAAATCGGTACGGACGTTTTTCGTCGGCGCGAAGAACCTCGTCGGCCGCGACGTAGAAACGGAAGATGACTTCTGTTTGGCACTTCGCCCGCAACGCAAAGAGACCACTTATCAGGAAGCCGAGAGAAAAACAAGTGACTACAAAAACCGGCGCCTGCCCAACAATCGCCAGGACAATGACGAATGCGACGCCAACAACCACCGCAACGATCTTTACCGCTAACTTTTTGCGGCTTGCAGTCATCATATAGTGAAACTATTTAGTTGGTTTTGAACTGTCATTAATACCTGGCTTCAGCAGCTGTCCGAAGAAAGCGGCGTTAGCGGCGAAATGTTTATAGATCTCGCTAATTCGACCCTAAGCTCCTTAGGAGCGAAATGTTAAAAGCTTTCGCCCATAAATGGGCTTTGGACTAATTCCCGCCTCGCGTCTATAAACATTTCGTCCCCTCTGAGACTCTCAGTCAGTCACCATTAATTCTCTGTAAAATTGCCGTTCCCACCTGCTCAGTCGAAAGGACGCCGCCCAGATCAGGCGTCGTCTCATCGTGTGAGATGGCTTCGCTGACCGCTTTCCCGATCGCCTCGCTTGCTTTCTTGTGACCGAGATATTCTAGCATCATGGCCGAGGTCAGAATAGCGCCCACCGGATTCGCCTTTCCCTTGCCCGCAAGCGGCGGCGCACTGCCATGCACCGGTTCAAAGAGTGATACGCGGCCGGGATGAATGTTGCCGGAAGCCGCGAGTCCCAGTCCACCCTGAATGGCGGCGCCAAGGTCCGTAAGTATATCGCCGAAAAGGTTGTTACTAACAATCACGTCATACTGCGCCGGATTGAGCACCATAAACATCGCCATCGCATCGACGTATTGATGGTTCGCTTCCAGCTCTGAATAATCAGCAGCCACTTCTTTGAAAACGCGCTGCCACAGATCTCCGCCAAAGCGTTGGACGTTTGACTTGTCGGCCATCGTCACGCGCTTTCGCCCATTTGCCCGCGCGTACTCAAAAGCCGCCACGATAATTCTTTCCACGCCGCGGCGGGTGTTGAGTTCTTCCTGGGTGGCAATCTCTTCAGAAGTCCCCTTCCTCAGAAAACCGCCCGCGCCGCAGTAGGCGCCTTCAGTATTCTCACGAAACACAACAAAGTCGATATCTTCAACCCGCGCGTTTCGCAACGGAGTTAACCGAGCATCGAGCAGACGGACGGGCCGCAGGTTAATGTAGAGATCGAGACCGCGCCGCATGCCAAGCAGAATGTCTTCCGCGTGCTTGTTTGAGGTCACGCGCGGGTCACCGAAGGCGCCCGCGAGGATCGCGTTGAACTCGCTGGAGAGCATTTCCAAGGCGCCGGGCGGCAACGAAATGCCCTCGTTAAGATACTTGTCAGCGCCCCAGTCGAAGTGGACGAGCTCAAGTTCGATCCCATGCGTTTCCTTAACGCGCTCGAGCACACGCATCGCCTGGCCGATGACCTCAGGGCCGATTCCATCTCCCGGAATCACGGCGATACGTTTGTTGTCAGCGGGCATAGTCAGGTTATGCGGATGTGCAGGAGGCTATTTGCTCTTGCTTTGCAGATACTCTTCAATGCGAGGCAGGCTTGCCAACACCACATCGCCGGCAATCTTCATGCTCTGCGCAGACACTTTGTCGATGGTGTCGTCCGCACGATGCCAGAACGGATACCCACTGAGCTGAATCAAGTCCAGCGAGTCAATACCCGCTCTGAGAAAAGGTTCATGGTCGTCCCCACCGACGCCTTCGGGACGGTCAACGAAGTATTTCCCGTAACCCAGGTCGCGTGCGGTTCGCCAAACGATGTCCTGCAACCAACGCGTACTCATGGTGTCGCGCCCGAGTTGGAGATCCTTGTATCCCATCATGTCCATCAGTATGAGCGCGCGGACACGTCCCAACTCATTTCTGGCGCGAAGCTGAGAAACATAATGACGACTGCCATAGGTGTTATCGGGAGCGTCGGGTTTGCTGCATTGATCCCACTCTTCGCAAAACGCTTCTTCGCCGTCAAAGAAGACCAGCCAGTAAGTAAACCTGGGTTTCTGCTGGCTGGCGCCCAAGACCCGGCCCAATTCGATCAAAGTTGCGGCGGAGGCGGCGGGATCGTTAGCGCCAACGAATTGCATGTCCTTGAAGAGTTTCGTGTCGTAGTGACTGGCGATCATGATCACATCTTTCGACTCGCCCGGAACCTCAGCGGTGATGTTGACCATCTTCTTTTCGCCAACCGGAGTTGACGCCGTAAATTCGTCCGTCGTCACCGCAAGGCCTGCAGACTTCAACGAGTTAATAATGTACTCGCGCGTCTTTGCTAGTTCAGGCGATCCGGGAATGCGTGGGCCGATTTCTATTTGCTTCCGCACGTGTTCCATCGCCCGTTCGCCATTGAACGCTACAGCTCCGGGGACGACCGGCGATGAATCGGCGCCGCGCTCGGCAGTACTTACGCGAGCATTCGGCGGACCGTCGTTGCGAGGACAACCCGTTAACCACAGCGGCAAGATAAGGAGAGACATAGCGAGTGTCGCTTTGTTCACGTACGCGCGTGAAACGCTATGAACTTTTTCAGTGTTGGGCATGCAGTTTCCGTTGAACTTAGCTCGAAAAAGACAAACGAAAGTTACACCTTATGCGGGGCAAAAGGCAAAATCAGAACCTGAACAGTTAATTTCGAATGGTTTCTTCAGACTACCGGGCGCGGGCAGTCGCCTGCTTTGTAGCTTGTTTCCCGGCTTCTTTCATTGCGCGGCGACACTCAGCACACACTCCAATGATGCGCAGCAGGTGCTGGGTCACCTGGAAGCGATGCTTTGCGGCCATCGCATCCTGAAGCGCTTCCAGCTCGGCGGAGAAAAACTCGATGATCCGCCCACACTCCGAGCAAATCATGTGATCGTGATGTTGATGTTTGTAATTGTGTTCGTAGTGAGTGCGCCCGTCTCCAAAGCGAACCTCGCGCGCGAGCCCGGCCTCGGACAACAGCTTCAGCGTTCGATACACCGTTGTTTGCCCGATGCTGGGGTCTTCCTGCCGCACCAGGCGATAAAGGTCTTCGCTGGAGAGGTGTGCTTCGGTGCGCAGAAATATGTCGAGAATGAGGTCCCGTTGAGACGTGCGCTTGAGTCCCTTCTTCTGGATGTGCTTGAGAAAAACTTCCTGCTCTTCAGTCATGGGTTGGGCGATCTTGCAGTTGCGATTCTTACGAGCGATATCAGACTGATTCTACACTCCGAAACGATCACTGTGAAGACTACCCGGCCATTGGGCTAATTTGAAATTCTCTGCGGCTCCTCAGCGGCCTCGGCGGCTCTGCGGTAAATGCAGTTCAGCATCCTTCACCACGGAGTCGCCGAGACCGCGGAGATTGCGCAGAGAAATAGTGAAACTACTAGGTTGCCGACGTGGCGGCCGTGAAGATTGTTCGCGCAACACGCGCGTGGTATTTTGGGCGCACGTGCCGGGGTGGCGGAATGGCAGACGCTACGGACTTAAAATCCGTTGACCGCAAGGTCGTGCGGGTTCGACTCCCGCCCTCGGCACCAATCTTTTCAATAATTTACGGACTGATAACTGCGAGTCCCGGACCGCCGGTGTCATTTCGTGTGTGCCTATAGTGTGCGAACGCAGCGGAAATATCGCTTTCGGACGGCTGACTGCCGGCGGCCGCAAAGCCCACGCTTATACCGGTTGCAACCTGAACCGGACAACGGACACTAATCCGTTGACCACGGTTGGAATCTGACCCTGATTCATTGAGGCAGTATCCTTTCTGCTCAAACATTCTGCATTCCGACATCGATCTTACGGACTAGGTTCATGAGGCCCTTCTACATATGTGTTTGACATGATTGTCAGAGAAAAGTTGAAAAGATCACACGAGAGGACACAGCATTCGCTTTGTCCTTAATACCTATTTACCCAGGACGTTGAGGCGCGCGCGAGACGCGGCAAGGCGTTTTTCAGATCTTCCTCCACAAAGAACTCGGATATAATTCTGCGAGCAGAGTAAAGCAGCGTCCTACTTCTTTAAGGCATCGTGAGACTCGGCGATTTCGCGGGTTAGACGATCGAACCTAATGGCGTCCGGACTGCTCAACGTGCCATTCTTCCGCATGTCTCCCCAGATATCAGCGCTTTGGTGGTACAGAGCTTCTGCTGTAACCCGCAACCCTTGCCGTTCGGCGAATGCGGTCCCGTTGCCAGCGGCGATTATCGTCAGGGCCTCGCCAACGTCAGACGACGCATACGCCCGATAGCTGCGGAGAAAGACGTTAGTTGGATCATCGATTGTGTCCGCCAGCAGCGCTTGGGTCTTGCGACACGCGTCCAGCGCGGCGACGGCATTGCCAGCCTTCGCCAGCGCGTTGCTAGTCTTTGCATAGCTCTCGATCAAGTCCCAGCGCTTCCATGAATCCAGTGGGTCAGCTGTCGCCGCCTCTTCGCGGATTGCCAGTGCCTTGTTCTGGTTAAGTAGAGCATCTGCTGGCTTGCCAGTTCTGGCCAGCATACTCCCAACCTTTAAGTACGCTGACGAAAGATCGCTGCGGAATTGTGCGTTCGCCGGATCAGCTACCGACTGCTCTTCGAAGATCTGTAACTCCTTGCGGTAACTCTCCAGTGCGCCGTTGATATCCCCGAGATTCTCCAGCGCATTACCGACTTTTTCAAAATCAATTCCTACCTCTTGCCGATAATGCGTATTCATTGGATAGGCACCCGATAATTTCGTGTCCAGCGCCAGCGCCTTACGACTCGTCGCTAAGGCATCAACTGCGTCACCCTGCCATAACATGACCTCACTGCTTTTTTGATAAACGAAGGGTACGGCAGCCTCGTACTTCTCATTGATGGGCTCGGTCGCCAACAGCGCTGCAAAAACAGCCAACGCCCGCCGGAGGCTTTCCGCTGCGCCGGTCGTCACACCTTGTTCCAAAAGCATTTCTCCGACATCAGCATGACTTGCTCCCAGGCTATAGCGAGCTTGCATGTTCGTTGGATCTTCTGCCGCTAACGCTTCACGAAGCACGACCTCTTTGCGGGCAATCTCCAACCCGCCAGCCGTATCGCTAGCCGTCCACAGTAACCGGCCAAACTCCCGGTAGCTGTCAGCCAGATCACTGCGGGATGACGAGTCCTTCGGATTGGCGGCTACCAGGGTTTCCCGAATTCTCAGCGCCTTGCGATAACTGTCTTTGGCGCCGGAGGTGTCACCCATGTTGGCACGCAAGGTCCTCCCCTGGACGTCGCCAACCTTCTCATACGCAGTTGCGAGTTCACGCTGAAGCGACGGATCATCCTTTGCCTCCCCAGCCAGACTATCGAGATACTCCAGGGCATCCTTGACCAGCCTCTCACGCACCGGCACTGATCCAGGAAGGTCCTGGATCGCTTCGTTATAGTCGAACAACACTGAGTGGGCCAGCTTGCGCACCTGGTTGAACCGCCGCTCGGCTCTGGCTCCTGCCGCCTCCGCGCGCGCGCGTTCGGCTCGGGCGACGTGAGCCTCCCATCCGGTCGCAGCGATGCCAACCAGTAAGGTCAAAACGATGATTGCAGCAGCAGCGACGGCAACAGTGTTTCTCTGGATGAACTTCGCGCTGCGGTACGAGAGCGTCGCCTTGCGCGCCACCACCGGCAGTCCCTCCAGGTGTCGTCGAATGTCTTCAGAGAATTGGCCGACGGAAGAGTACCTGCGGCGCGGTTCCTTACGCATCGCCATCAGCACGATGTTGTCCAGATCGCCGGCCAGCTTGCGGCGCAGCCTTTCCGGGCGGCCTTCGCGGGTCTCGCTGACGGATTCCGGAGTTAGCGTCCTCGCGCTCCGCCCTCCACCCGTCGTTACTTCTTCAACGCGATTGATCACAGCGCTGGGTCTCTCCGGTTCGCTATGGCTAATGACCTGCGCAATCTCTTCGGGCAATAGAGTCTTAAAGTGATAAGGAGAATGACCACTCAGCAATTCATAAAGCAGAACACCAAGGCTATAGACATCGCTCACGGTCGTGACGTGCTCGCCTCGCACTTGCTCCGGGCTGGCATACTCCGGGGTCATCACGCGGAGCATTATCGCCGTTGTTGCCCTTGCTTGATTCGCTTCGGCATGAAGCAGCTTGGCGATTCCAAAGTCGAGCAGTTTAGGCACGCTGTCGGCAGTCACCAGGATATTACTCGGCTTAATATCTCGATGGATCACGAGATTCTGGTGTGCATACTGAACTGCCGAGCACACAGTGCGGAACAGTTCGAGTCGAGCGGCGGTCGAGAGCCGTTGGCTGTCGCAGTACTCATCGATGGTTTGGCCTTCGATGTATTCCATTATGAAGTAGGGCAGACCATTTTCCGTCGAACCGCCATCGAGCAGGCGAGCAATGTTTGGATGATCGAAGCCGGCAAGAATCTGTCGTTCATTGCGAAACCGATCGAGCACCAGGTCCGTATCCATGCCCCGCTTGACCACCTTGATGGCCACCTGTTTCTCGTACTGATCGTCGTCGCGAGTTGCCAGGTAAACAGTGCCCATCCCGCCGCGACCGATTTCTCGATCGATTTTATAAAGCCCAATGTGCTGGCCGATCATGGCCTCGGCTTCATCCTCGACAAGTAGTTCCGCAGCGTCTGCGAAAACTGACCCTTGAATGAATCCTTCCGCCTCTTGGTGCGAAGTCAAAAGCGCTGCTACTTTCCCGCGCAAAGCGTCATCCCCATCGCACTCCGCGACAAGAAAGGCGCTTCTTTCTCCGCAGTCAAGGGCGAGAGCCGCATGAAACATCTCGTTAATTCGCCGCCAACATTCAGGAGTCATGTTCAATTACCTATTGCTAATTTCAAGGTGCAGCCACGCGTGTGCCATCTTCCAATCACGTTCAATTGTGTCCGACGACACTTGCAAGACCTCGGCTATTTCTTCGACGGTTAAGCCTCCGAAAAACTTTAGTTCAACAATCTGGCTTTGCCGTGGATCGATAGTCGCGAGGGTTTTCAGCGCCTCATCCAGCGCCACCAGATTTACGTCTTTCTGCTCAAAAGAATTGACGGCCACTTCTAAAGACACGCGCAGTGCCCCGCCACCTCGTTTAGCAGCCTGCCGGTGGCGTGCATGGTTGACCAGAATGCGTCGCATCATTTCGGCGGCGAGGCCGAAGAATTGTGCACGATTTTGCCAGTTTACGTTTTTCTGGTCGATGAGCCGGAGGTATGCCTCATTGACCAGCGCCGTCGGCTGAAGAGTGTGATTGGGACGCTCCTGACGTAGGCGGTTAACAGCGATACGCCGCAGTTCCTGGTAGACCAGCGGCAGCATTTCGTCGAGCGCCGCCTTATCGCCGTTGCTCCAGTTGACTAGGAGCTGAGTAACACCTGTGGGCGCGGGATTCTGCATTAACCACTCTTTCTACTTCGCCAGAAGCTTACTCTCCGAGTCAGGCAAAGCGAAATCGAGTGCTGCAATGCGGGTTTTCAGCGCAAATTCTTGCGTTACTAGTGAAAGAGAATTTATCAAGAGGATTGGGATAAATAACGAGTCGTTTGTCTTAGGAGAACTAATGAAAACTGAAAACACCTTTGTTAAGTGGGTAGTCTTCGCATTTGTCCTGGTCGTGCCCCTTGCCTGTAAACAGATCGGCTCCTTGTCTTCCAACTCCAACAGTAACGGCGGCGCAACAGCGACGGCCACTCCATTTGAACGCCCGCTGCAACTGACGGAGACGCGAACACTGAAATACGCCAATCTGCAATTTACCCTGACAAGGGCAGTGATTTCCAATCGAGTGGCAAACGATCAGCCGCAGGACAATGCCAACCTGGCGTTGGCTGACCTGACTTTCTCCGTCGTCAACACGCTGAAAGATGGCGTCGGAATCAAAAGCGCAATGTGGCAGTTGAAACTTGGCGACGGCTCTGTATACAAGCGACCATACGAAGATAATTTTGCGCCGCGGGACACGAAAGAACGGATGATAAGTTTCCGCGTGCCTCCTTCAGCTGAGTGGAAGGGTGCGCAGCTTACTCTGGATGAACAGGACAAGGAGCCGGCCACGCTGGCGCTGGACGGCCCTGCACGACCGCAACAATATCCTGCCAAGCTGGCCTCAGGCGACGAGACAACTACAAAAGAACCAGTGATGACTTACACCATTCTCGGGGCCAACGTGGATGTGGACGGTGCGGGCCAACGCGCTGCCTTAGGCAAGCGTTACTTGAATCTGTCGGTCCGCGTGACAAACAAGGAAGCGGGTGGGGGCGGCGGCGCATTTCTCCCGGAGTTTTTCCGTTTGTTGATTGACGGCGTTCCTTCCACTCCGGAGAACATGAGTGACAATAATACCATCGAGGGGCAGAGTTCACAGGACGTCACGTTGTCGTTTGTGATTCCGGAGAGCGCGACCAAAGTTGAGCTTGAAGTTGGCAAACCCGACATTCAGCAAACCGCCAGGATTCCGATTGCCTTGAGAGCAATCCAACCCGAAGCGACCGCGAGTCCTTAAGTGGGATGGAATTTCAGATAGATTTTCAGCCTGGCGATCATAGCCGGATCGTTGGTTCGAAAAACGATGAAAAGGATCTAACACGAAATGCGCATCACGAATACGATTTTAGTCTGTCTGCTGCTTGCGATGGTTGGCGGTTCCTGCCGTATGGTTGACACCCTCACTGGCAATAGCAAAGCCGGAACGGTAAACGCTCTGTGGCCGGACGTGCCGCCTATTGCAGGCGCAACCAAGACTGACCTGGCGCTTCCCCTCGGGGCTCGCATGATGATCCGGGCCGCGATGCAGGGAAAGGTGAGCTTCATCGCCTTCACCACTGACAAGAGCGCGCAAGAGGTGCAGGATTTCTATACCAAAGAGCGAATGAAGTCGACGGGTTGGGT
>DIYZ01000104.1:13180-15977 GCA_002427845.1 Chloracidobacterium sp. UBA6041
CAGGACGAGAAGAGCAAACAAACGGACATCTTCTATGCTCGCATCGACCTCACGGAGTCAGAGGCTTCGCCATCACCTTAGATAGCCTCTAATTGCCTCAAACACCTCAAGGAAAAGAGAGACTGAAACCACGATGCGGGTTTTCATCGCGAATTCCTGCGTTACCAGTAGAGACGAATTTATCTGGGACAAACCCAGGGCAATGGTGCCTTTCTTAAGCAAGGAGAACTCCAGATGGTACAGAGATTGAAACGAATAAGCTTTTGCTCGCTGGCTTTCATTCTGTTAACCGCAGGCACGTTCGGCGCGCCGTCATTCGCTGCTGCGACTGTTGGTCAGGCCAACAGCAATCAGTCAACGACCAAGTCCAGGAAACGTCTGCACAACACATCACCAAGGCGTCAGGTCGCAAGCACCAAAGGCAGTAAGCATGGGCAGCGCACAATAATCTTTGTTGGCGGCAAGAAAAGCAGTCAGGGTGCTGCCACAAAATCAAATCCAACACGGGCGAGAAGGTCGAATGGAGCTTTGAATCCACAACCCATACCGCCCGGCAAACAACGCAAGCCTGAATAACAACAGATCGGAGAAAGCGCGATCTACACTTCAGCGCCTGCTCCAGAAAGAGGACCTTGAGGGTACATATTATGAAACGAATAAACCTTCGCTCGCTGGCCTTTCTTCTCCTGATTGCAGTCGTTGCTGCAAGCGCATCTGCCCGATTACCAGCCATCGTTATGGCTGCGGGTCAAGCCAACAGTAATCAGCAACGAGCAACGAGAAGTCCGTCCCATCGAAGCGACAATCGGTCAGCAAGAGTCACTTCGAGTGATCGTCGTATCGCTTCCGTTATCGCCTGCAAGCAGCGTTGCATGGTGAGGTATGACAACTGCGTTGCTGCATGGGTGGCAAAAGGCAGGGACAGGGAGAGAGGTGAAACAAGGTGTGGTTTGGGCGCCCGCTCCTGTAAGTATCGCTGCGATTATAGAAACAGGTGATCGCGGAGCGTCGCCTTCTCAGGCTTATAAGGTTAAACCACTCAACCTGCAATTGCTGCTCGTTATGTGTTTAGCCTTCCGTTACGTTCCATTGCGCTGTGATCCACATTTCAGCGCCTACTCAAGTAAGGAGAACTTCCGATGTTACGGATCATGAAACGAATAAACTTTAGTTCGCTCGCTCTTTTGTTTTTGCTCGCAATTGCTGCTGTGGTATCCGCATTGCCAGCCGTCGCGATGCCCTCAGTTCAGACAAAAAGCAGTAGTCATCGACAAACCAAGAGGCAGCCCTCTCAAACCAAAATGTCCAGCGACAACGGACGGGACTGCCACGAATGTGCGGATTGGTACAGGGCATGCATTAAAGAACATGAAGCCACCGATGACGGATATGGTTCAGCCGGCAGGAATGCGGCCACTTGTCAGAGTGACGATGCGTTCACTGGCTGTTTAGCGGGGTGTGCCCAACTACGTAAACGATTAAGCGTGAGAAAGCACAAGCACTAACCCTAACGCGTCGAGCCTCTCTCTGCGGCACTGCGAGTTCAGGGTTCCCAACCTGGTTGATGAAGGAGCACGCCTAACCAATGCAAATCAAAAGACGAAAGACACTCGGAATACTTTGTTCTCTATTGCTCATCGTGGGTGCGGCAGCATCATTTACGGCACCGCGATCTCATGCTTTGGAGGCGGCGCAGGATAACAGCAAAGTGACTTCAACCAATCGCCATACCGCTTGTAAACGGCGTTGTGAGGAGAAGTATTCCAGTTGTCTTGCTGCCAAGAAAGCCAAAGGTTGGGACGATGATCGAGCGGAAAAAACCTGCGGCTTGGCCGCCCGCAGCTGTAAGGCTGGTTGTAACAGGCGATAGCCGACAGCCGATTGGCTAGCCTTAACCGCTTTGTTACGCAACTGCGCTGCGGGCCAATACTCAGCGCCTTTCAAGAGGAGAATGAAAATGAAGAAAAGTTTGTTACTCGCGGTCAGCCTCCTGGTGCTATTCGCCGCGACTGGTTCCGCCTTTGCTCAGTCTACCAACCGTGACCATCCGACACCTTTTACGTCTGATGAGATTAAGGGTGAGTTGAAGGGCGAGGAGATTGAGTATTTTTATTCCTTTACCGCCGGGCCGGGTGAAGTCACGCTCACGGTGGATGTGAAATCGTCGGATGGAACTACTGGAACTGCTTTTGAGTTGTTAGATAGTGATGCCAACAAGGTGCTTATTTGCTGTGAGTATGCCCAGGCTGACAGCACCGGCACGTCCGGGCGCGACGTTAAGAGCATTAAGCTCGGCAAGGGGCAAACAGTCATTCTGCACCTGACGCCTTTCAAGTATGGCACCGGAACCTACCGGGTGCGAATCAGTGGTGCGGTAGCGCTCGCAGAGCATGGGCAAAGATAGTGGGAGAGACTGGTGCGACAGCCCGGGACATTCTCCACACGCAGTACTCGTCGATTTGTGCGGCTGCTGTTCACGCTGGCTAGATTTGAGAGGGGACGCGCCAAAAGCGGCGCGCCCCTCAACTCAAACGTTTGGGCATCTGAACCGCAGCGCAAGGAGTAATGCAATGGACACGAACAATTTGCTGTGGGTGCTAGGCCATAAGATTCGTCCGCTTGATACCGACGAGTCATACGGAATGGTAGAGATCACATCACCGCCACACGTTCCGGGCCCGCCTCCGCACTTTCACAAGAGCGAAACCGAGTTCTTTTTTATCATCCAGGGCACGCTGGACGTCATGAGTGACGGTGAATGGCAACAATGCTCCGCTGGAAGTTTCGTTGAACTCCC
>DIYZ01000038.1 GCA_002427845.1 Chloracidobacterium sp. UBA6041
CTTGAAGGATCGGTGACTAAAGGCATTGTTAGCAGCCTTAGGATTGAAGCTGGGCTCTTGCAGATTGACGCTGCCATATCCCCAGGCTCTAGTGGTGGTGCTGTCATCAATCAGCGAGGCGAAGCCGTTGGCATCGTCAAATCCAGCCTGGTTGACGGCCAAAATCTTAACTTTGCTATTCCAACTAGCTACTTGAAATCACTGTCGCTCGATTTCAAATTGCCCGTAATCGTTGCGGGAGCTTGCGCATATCGAGACAGGGACAGGGACAAACTAAAGGGCTTGGTTAAGTCGGTTGTTGAAAAGAAGACGATCGTCACATATGACACTAATACAGGGAAACGAAAGGAGGCCGTAGTGCCGTCAACTAGGGTATATGACATTGACGGCAATATGGTGGAATTTCGCGTCTACGGGATCGATGCTCGCGGCGAAGTAGGGCTCGATGCCAAACAAATGATGACCTATGATGAAAACAGATTCCTGACTCAACTAATAGAAACCGCAGGTGACGAGAGAATATTGACAAGGCGCACTTTTAGCCCCGATCAAAGCCTAGGTAGGAAATTGGCCAACAGGACGTTCAGCGGAACTTTTGATATAGGAGAATATGGGACCAAGACTTATGACAGCGAAGGAAACATGACGGAATGGCTGATCAGGGGGCAACGAAACGTTTACACCTATGAACGAGATGGGCGAATGAAAGAATGTTCCGTGTATCAGGAAAACAGTTCTCCAAGAAAGTCTCGCTATTTATACGAAGACGATAACGCTGGTAATTGGATTGTGATGCGTGAAGAAGAGTTCTCCACTGAAGATGGTTGGGTCCAGACGAAAGTAACCTATCGAGACATAACTTACTTCAAGTAGAGGTTGTGTGATCAATGTCGCGAATAAGAATGGACATGTTGCTCCCCGAAGTGATCTTTGATTCTCTGAACTGCTGCTGGCTGGTAGGGAGAAGGCTGAAGTATCCAGATTGCGGTGAGGCCGCCGGTTGCGCTCAGGGAACGACCAACGTGATTGGTTGTCCCGAAGGTACAGGTTCGTCGCACCGGGAGCCTCTATAAGACTTAAAGAGTTTGTCACAGTGAATTGTAGCTACCGGGGAGAAATAGAAGACGACTTTGACATCTGTGCCTCCTTCCATGGGTATGTGTTGTGTTTCAAGGTAGACTTCAAAACCGTTCGGAAAACCGCCTACCTCAAAAACCTCCCGAGCTGACCTTTCTAGCTCTAACGGCTCATCCATTGCAAATACGTCGTCAGGAAATACGATCTTGTACCAACCCATGATTATTTCTCGCTTTCTTTTCTGTTTTCGGTTCTGGCGTTCCAGCCTAACCCTATAGCCACTCGGTCTCGCGCTGTGCCAGACGATACTCAAGCGCTGAAGTAGTTTCTTTCAGAGACGACGCCAAGCCAGACCGAACTCCCTTTTCAATCTCTGAGCGTTCTCGAGGACGCTCCAATACCTCCACAAAGCCTTCAGAGTCGATTCGTATTGTACTCGGCTCGAATCGCACACACGCATGGGTGTCACGGCAAAGCACGCGATAAACCCGTCTATTTATTTCTGCCAAGTCTGACGGCATCTCGGATCCGTAGAACTTGGTCAACGTTGCGTACGCATGATCCACTGCCTCAGCAAGATTTCGACCAAGAAAATTGTCCGGCCCCTTCAGTTTCCTGAGTACCTCACGCTCTCTGGCAACAACTTCTTCCGCATCTGGAAACCGGGCCGCCCATGTACGCACTACTTGTGCTTCGAGGCTATCGACCTCTTCGCGTTCCCGTTGCCGGAGTGCTTCGTCTTTACCCTGGTAGTACAGCCAAGCCCGAGTCCCAAGGTGCAGATATTCGTCTGAAGTGGCTAGGACCAATAAGCGCTGCGCCGCTTCGAATGCGATGCGCACCATAGCGTATGCCCGGTATGGTCTCGGCCCCTCAAGCAGATCGAGCGCCGTCTCAGCCGCATCAATTGTGTCGTCGACGAGACCGATGAGGGCGAGATCTGGCAACAACGTCGCGGCACGTACGCCGTGGCGTTGTCTAAGGCGTCGAAGACCGTCTATCGACTGCGGGAGAGTTTTTGGCATAGCAACGATCCCCTGGATTCAAAGAGGGCTAACGTGTGTATCTGGTTTCAAGTATCCAGCAGCGCGCCTTCTATCGTTTCCGTTTAATGCGTCTCGTACTCGTGTTATCGGCGATAATGAGAAATACTTTGTCAAAGTCTGTTTGAACTGTCCTCTTGTTGACGTTTGGGCAATAGTCAACAAAGCCAGTGGCGTTGGTTTCTCCAAAGGCTTTGGCTAACCATGTCCCCTCAGGATGAAAATTGAGGGGCTTGAGTTTACGAATCGGTCAAATGACGTTCGCCACATTCATTACAAAGGAACTCAAGATTGTATGTGATCATGGTGAGAAAGTTTATATCACTTATCGCAAAACTACAGGCTACCCAAGGTCCTATTTCTTTCGCAAAGGTTTCTTAATCAAGGATTGCTCTGGTGTTGCAATGGTGACCCTCTGTTTTTCGCTCAGTGAATGTTGTTGGACTTGGACGCCGTGAGCGCATGGTGAAGGAATCAGCATTGCTTTCTCAGGTTTGTTATACTGCGCCTCGTGGCATCTGTTTACATTGAGACAACGATCATCAGCTACTTGACCGCGAAGCCGAGCAGGGATCTAATCGTTGCGGCGCATCAGCAGACTACATCTGAATGGTGGGCCAGCGTGCGTCAAGAAGTCGAATGCTTTGTCTCTCCGTTTGTGATTGACGAGGCCACGCGCGGAGACGACGAGTATGCTCGCAAGCGTCTTGAAGCGATTGCAGATTTCTCCGTCTTGGAAGTGAATCAAGAAGTTGAGGCTTTGGCCCGCGAGTATTTTGCCGCGCTGAATATACCGGAGAAGGCGAAGATTGATGCGTTTCATCTGGCGGTTGCAGCTTGGCACAGAATGGACTATGTGCTCTCATGGAACTGCAAGCATATCGCCAGCGGACGCGTGCAGAAGATGTTACAAGATACAAACGCTCGTCTTGGTGTTTACACGCCAATTGTGTGTACGCCGGAAGAGTTGATGGAGGTGTGAACATGTGGGAAGACCCGATAGTTGCCGAAGTGCGGCGAGCGCGGTTGGAGATTGAGAAGGAGTGCGAGGAAGATTTCGCGCTAATCTATGCGCGTGCGCTCGACGTGCAGAAGAAAGCAGCCGCCAAACTCGTTTCCCGCCCTGGCACCGATAAGATAACGATGTCCGAAATTGATCAGGAGATTGCAGCGTACCGCAAGGAGAAAAGGCTGTGAGCGCGCCCTCGATTTCGTGTGGCCAATTTGTGGACAGAATTCCCAGCACTCAACAGATAACGAACCGTAGCGGATGGGACGGAATGCAAAAACCCTAGTAAACTCTTGGTGGCTGCAACTTTTGAAAAGGCAAAAACTTACGTTTTTGCCGTAACCCAGGTTCGGGACCGAGAGGTCGGA
>DIYZ01000262.1 GCA_002427845.1 Chloracidobacterium sp. UBA6041
GCGGTCGTGGACATGCCGGTAGTCAGCGAAGTCTGATCGAAGGTAGTGAGCGCCGCTCCAGGGATGAGCGAGACTAGCTGAGCATAGTTCCGTTGGTTCAAGGCCGCTTTCTGCACTTGTTGAGAATCGATGTTTCGGCCAATTTCCCCGGAAGTGGTATTTACGGCTTCCGCGCTCCCTTGCACCTCTACCGTCTCCGATGCCGCACCAACTTCGAGAACCAAGTTCACAGTCAGGCGAGCGCCCGCCGCCAACGCAATTCCAGCTTGGTAGATTGTCTTGAAGCCCCTTTGTTCGGCCGTCACGCTATAGCTGCCAGCCTGCAGATCGTCGGCCGCGTAGGAACCGCTGGCGTCGGTCGTTGAAGTGCGGGCGGCCTTCGTCGCCTCGTTGGTGATCGTAATCTTTGCGTTGGGAACGACCGCATCTGCCGGGTCTGTGACTGTCCCGGAAATACGCCCGAAAATATTCTGCGCTTGAATGCTGACGCTGCAACAGATCGTCAGTAAGAGTACGGCGCAAATGTAGGGGCAGGGTTCCGATGATCTTTTTTTGCTTCGCATATCAATGACCTCAAAGGAAAATTTCTGAGCTTCAGCAACCCATACCATCCGTACAACGGTGATTGGTTGCCCTACAAGTTCGGCTGAGTCCTTGTTCTCTTACTCCTTGAAAACGAAAAACGACAAATGCTGTTATGGAATCTAGGCGACTCGTGGCGCCGCGAAGGTTGGCGCTGCTATCAGCGCCGCGGCTCCGCGCAATCGCGGATATTCTTGCGTCGAAGTTACGCGGAGCGGCGTACGCGTAGCGGCTTCCGTCAAAGCGCGCTCGGCGATCGCTTCTCGCACAGTGTCTTCCATCAGGTCCCAGGCGGTTGTGATCTCTCCCGCCAGATAAATGCAATCGGGATTGACGAGGTTGATGATCGTAGCGATGCCCAGACCTAGGAACCGCCCGGTGGCCAGCACGGCAGCCATTGCTTTGGAATCGCCGCTGCGGGCACGGGCGACCAGATCGAGGACCGTGAAGGAGCTTCTCTCCGCATCCTTCAAGCGTTTTGGACTACGTTTGGACAAATTCCAGCCAAAATAACGTGACAGGATGGCAAGGTTGGAAATGTAAGCTTCCCAACATCCATTGTTGCCGCACATACAACGTGGACCGTCCAGGTTCAGGGGCATATGCCCGAACTCGCCTGCGATGTGGTCTCGCCCCCGCAGCAACTCTCCGTTTACGACGACGCCGACGCCGACGCCATCCGAGACGCTGATATAAGCGAAGCTCTGAGCACTCGTCGGGTTATTGTTACTGAGCCACATCTGGGATAGGGCACAGGCTTTCGCCGCATTCTCGACATGTACCGGCATCCCGGTCGAAGCTGCCAACTTGTCGCGCACATCTACTTCGCGCCAGCCCAGCGTCGGAGCGTTGAGAATGTGGCCGGTGCGGTAATCGACCATGCCGGGAACCACCAGTCCAATACCTTCACATCTGGCTTCCGCATTATGTACCTTTAGCAATCTGCGAATTCTGTTGCCAAGATTCTTAATAAAATCGCCGATATCAAAGATAGTGTCGAAAATCTCCAGCGCGATCTGCCGCCCGGCAAAGTCGCTGAGCATGATGTAGGTACGACTGAAACGCACATCAATCGAAACGACGAAACGATCCCGGGTCCGCACATGAAGAAACGTCGGCTTGCGCCCGCGCGCCGCGTCACCCGTCGCCCCTTCGTAGATTAGTCCCTGGCCAATTAATTCATTTACGAGGGTACTCGCAACGCCGCGGGTTACCTTCATCCGGCGCGCAAGGTCGGCCCGGGATATCGGCTGATGCTCATGAATCACATTTAAAGCGATGCGACTGTTGATCTCGCGCGAAGTGGAGCGCGTGGCAACCCGAAAGTCACAGGTATTAATTTTGCGCATCGTCGACCTAACCCGGTCTTGTGGTAGCTGACTGTATTTTGTTCCGTGGATATACAATATGTGCAAATCGCTTGTCAAGGTTTTTTCTTCACATGTTTTTTCTCCACATTTTTAACACTGTCGCGAGGGTCGAGGCGCAACTCACGGCCCAGGCTTGGCCGAACGCATTGAAGTCGTCACAACACTTCCCGCTGGGCTTGTACCCACGTCCCCGGCCACAACACTCGGCGCGTCCCAAATAACTGGAAACAATTTTCGTCTAGCCATTGGCCAGATGGCTCAGGGAGAGGCGATGGGTTTCTCAGTAACAGCTAAAGGACCTAAACACCCAAGGAACTCTCGCCCCGACTGCGAGTGTTTCCGGGACCACGGCTGACACCCCGAGCACCTGATCGAGGCGCGGACGGCGTCGGCGGTCCTGACCATCTGGCCGGCGCCCCGCGGTCGATCCATTGCCGACCCAACTAGGACTCTATCTCCCAGGTTGATCCTCAAATCTAGCTTGGGGTATTGGGGCGATTACTTGTCCGTCTACTTCAGCACATAACGGTATTGTCAGGTTAAAGGCGGCCGATGTAACTCAGGCTGTTCCTGCGGCATAATCGGCTGATGCGCACCTCCGTTTCTTTCCACCCTCGTCATCGATTTGCCGCCGAGATCATAAGTCATTGCGTTTGGTTATATTTTTGCTTCGCCCTGAGCTTCCGCGATGTCGAAGAAATGTTAGCGATGCGCGGCGTCTGCACCAGTTATGAGACAGTCCGAGAATGGTGCCTCTTGACCGGCCAGACTTAAGCCAACGACTTGCGCCGCAGGTCTCCTCGTCCCGACGACAGGTGGCACCTTGATCAAGTGTTCCTCAAAATCAACGGACGCCTCCATTTACTTACGGCGTGCAGGTGGATTAGGATGGCGCCGTATTGGACAAGTCCGAATTTCCAACTCTCCGGCTTTGAGACCAAAATTATTCCAGAGCCAGAGAGGTTTTTCAGCTCGTCTTCTGTTGAGTGCCTTGTTGGGAGGCTATCCTGTAACTACAAATGAAAAAAGAAAAAAGAACAACTTGAAACTGGGTTTGAATGCCTTCTATTCGCTGACATAGATCTTCTTCACAAGGTAAAGGTTATTAGACTTAGGATTCGCAGCGTCTATCGGTTTCATTGTAGACAAAAGAATGGGGACGGGGAAAAACCTATCAAAATATTCGCGAGTACTCTCTTCCGCATAATTGAACAGGTCTGAGTTCAGGAAGATGCCGAGAAATAATGGCTGATAGTGATCAGACCTGTCGCTTAAGAGCGTGGGTTATGCTGCGGGAGTTTTAACAATCGTGGCACAGAGCCACGTTTTCCGATGACGATCGAGATTCTTGTGACCGGCGATGGCCCACTCTGACGCGGCGTGCGCGGCGCTATTCCGTTGCATCTCGTGTTCGGCTCAAATAACTTGCGCGTGGTGCGACCCGGTAAGCCGTTGCACTCCAAACTGGCCCTGACAGTCAGTTCGGAGTCAACCCGGTTGCTTCGCGTCTATTA
>DIYZ01000222.1:0-418 GCA_002427845.1 Chloracidobacterium sp. UBA6041
GCCGGTGACGTAGCGGCTGAAGATATCCAGCAGCACATAGAGGTAAAAGTAACTCCACTTCACCGGCCCGCGCAGCTTGGTAATGTCCCAGGACCAGACCTGGTTGGGAGCAGTAGCCAGTAACTCGGGCGGCTGGTAATGGGGATGATGTAGTTGGTTGCGTCGCTCCCGCACTTCACTCGCTGCCGCCAGCAGGCGATACATCGTGCGAGGGGAACAAAGATAGCGTCCCTGGTCGAGCAAAGTAGCGCAAATAGCCGCCGGCGCCAGATCCACGAACGACTCACTATGCAGCACGGAGAGCGCTGTTTCTCGTTCCTGCTCGGTCAACGCCCGCGCTGAACGACGTCCTGCTTTAGTTGAGCGAGCCGGAGTTGCTGACGGCGGCTGTTGGCGGCGATAGAAGGTGGCCCGTGAG
>DIYZ01000222.1:696-4312 GCA_002427845.1 Chloracidobacterium sp. UBA6041
TCCTGCACCAGAACCTTGCTGCCTGGGCCTTTGGCGCCATGTTGTTTGCCGGCCAGGCCCGCGTTGATACCCGCAGCGCGCTCCTGGCGCCACTTGCTGAGCTGCGAATGATACAGTCCTTCACGTCGCAGGATGCGTCCCACCGCGCCGGACTCAGAAGCGTGGTCCACTTCCGTGAGCAGGCGCTGTTTGTACTGGGCCGTGAACCGCCGGCGGCGGGCTTTCTGCGCTTTGGCTACCACCTGCGGGTCGGGAATCGCGGCCGTACTGGAGTCCCGCGCCGTGGAGTCTGGCTGGCGCTCGCGCTCCGGCTCGCTCCGCTCGCCGACGCGCTCCCGCCAGCCGGACTCCACCAAGGAATTCGCTGTCTGTAATGGCATTGAGACCTTCTCTCTCTCGCCCTACTACATTAAATTAACACCAGCTTTTTGTCTCAAGTATTATTGGCACGGAGGGGTTGCTGTTTTCCGTGAGTCTCACTTTTCGACTGGCAATGCCGCCAAAAATGCCCATCCACCTCATAATGGAAACGCTGAGGTAGGACTGATAAGGGATCTTGAGCCATTAAGGTCGATGAACTAAATCGGTTCTAATCTTCTGAGGAGACGAAATCGTGTCAGATAAGAAGGTAGCTGAAGAAGATCAAGTCGAAACTGATTCCGCTGAGAAGGACTCATGGCGCAAGTGGCAATGGTGGTTGCCATATGCAGGTGGCATTTCCGCGTTCCTAATTTTGCTTGGCTCGTTACTAACTTTCAGCATATCGCTGACTAGGGATCTTTACCGCGCTGTAACTTCGAAGAACGGAATCGAAGTAATCACGTTTAGTTCGATGGCTCCTCAGGTTTTTCTAAATACTGGCGATGGAGAGGTATTCATTTCACATATAGATGTGCGGGGGAGCGTAATGTCGCAGACCATAAACATCAACAAGGTGGTTGAACCAAGGCATTTCTTATCAGTTCCAGTAAGCGATGAAACCTTGAAGGAGCTTGGTGGCAAGACAGTGCTGGCTACAAATAGTGACCAAGAGTGGATGACAACTTTGGAGACAAAAATCAAAGGGTCTGCAGATCCGTCCTATCGCGCCGTCCTGTATTATGCGGGTTCACCTGAATTGGCGATGTACAAGCGTGTGCTCAAGGACAAACTAAGAACGTTTCCGGCATCGGCAACGCTCGTCTATTTCACCACTGATGGACAAAAGGTCAGCAAAACTGTTCCGGTCGAGGGAATCGTCTTGCACTAGGATCTGAATTCGTAGGCTAACGGCTTTGAAGATTCTTGCGCCCCACATTGACCACAAAATGATTAGGCGCACGGCCCCAAAAGCGTGTGCGCCTTTTCGCTTTTATCGATCCTCAGTCTAAGAAAAGTGGGTTAAAAAACTAATAGGGTAATAACGTACTGACTGACCTAGGGCTAGGGCTTGGGGTTGGCTGCTAAATAATCGTTGATGAACTTATCGGTAAAGTCTGCCAGCTTGTCTCGCGTGGTGGCTCGGAGGTTCTGACCGGATCGAAGGTGCAAGGATGCTTCCGACCAGACTTGGGCAGTGAGCCTCATTGTGTCTTTCCCATGAGGAAATGTTCCGATTCTATTGAAACTTAACGCGACAGTAAAAGCTCGCAAGTTCTCACTGGCCACTACACCAATATTGACGTAAAGAAAAGGAGCAGTACCAACTGAATCGTCAAACACATTTATTCCCGCTTTCCGTAAACGCAATTCAACGTCAGCACGAATTTGTTCTTCGTCAAGACCGCTTGCGATAGCATCACTGTTCAACCCCTCGACAACAACCTTCATTCCGCCGATGCCTCGTAGTGCGTCACGATCAGACGTTGTTTGCGCTTTTAGGGTGAATGGGATCAATAGAACAAGAAGTACGCAAGCTAAGGCTATTCGCATTTTCATGATTAAGCCACTTTCCGCTTTTTTATTGCCTTCTAACTATATTGCCGCTCTGACTCAGGAAGTCTACCCTCTCGCTAATAACCCAGTCGCTTATCGTTGATACGAACGGCAGCAAGCGTCTCTTCTAATTCCGGCTTCCGAAGCGTTGCGCCAGAATGATCAATTCTACATAGGGAACTAAGCGATTTTCGCAACTCGCTCTTGAGGATAGGACTAAAATCCCTTTTAGCCCACTCGATCACTGCTCTATTTAATTCATAAGCCGGACAATCTACGGCTTGAAGGGCAGGCTCGGACTTCATCCATTGAATATCATAGCCTATACGACCGAAACCTTTTCCTAGTCGAAAATGGTTGATCATTAAGGCACGTTCAAACAATCGAGAAAACCAACTATCAAGATTGCCAGTTTCATCATCTCCGCCCGCAAAGATGTAGTGGATAGGATCGTAATAGATTGACTGATTAGCCCAGTTGGCAATTCCCTCCATAACGTTGGCAACGTTCAGAATAAAGGGGCTTCGGCATCGTGGGTGATTCTTCAGATCATCTGGCAGCGTTTCTTCATAATCACTCAGCACTAGGTTGGAGGTCATTGCGACGATCCGCGCAGTTCCGTCTGGTTTAACGAAGAAAGCGCATAATTTTTATAAATCTCCACGGACGACCTTTTCAGCTCATCTTTGCATATTTTCCTAAGAAAGTTGCGAGACGTAGTCTGAAAAGCCTGCACAGGTTGGGCTTCAGCATGTCACTTTTGAACGCAAACGGCCGGGATAACTTCGCAGGGACCGCATTTTCCGATGGGAAATGGCGGCAGATGACGCCAGATGAAAGGGAATACGAGGAGCGATCAACGCGAAGTGATTGCGGGAGCACCGTTCGGCGAACGGCGTCGGCTTTTATCAATCTGTAGCCGGGGGAAGGCGACTAAATGGGAAAGGCGACCGGCGCCGGTGGAACAACGATCAACGACTTCGAGCTAGTCGGGTTGGTGACGTTTGGCGACTGGCTGCGGCTCGTCATTGGCCTGACCGATGGCGGGGGGGAGCCCCCTCGAGGGGTACGCCGGCCCTTCGCTTCGAGGTAGCTGGGCAGCGCGGCCGCTTCATCCCATCTAATCTGAAATTCAGAATTTGCCTGTTTGGCACGCGCAATAGAATGTGCGGATTTCCTAATGAAAATGACATGTCGCCACCGTGCGGATACGCTGAAAACCCAAGCAATCTCGTTGCCCGACCGCGGAAAATCACTTCACAAGCGCCTTTTCTTTCTTTTTAGGGCAAATTCGTCCATTTGCGCTCACATTTCACGAGAGATCGGCCCTCCTAATGAGCCTGCTTGGGTTGATCGTGTGCTTGTCTACCTATGCACAAGGTGGGAACACTAAAAGGAACGAAGATATGAATGATTACAAGAAGCAAGCCACGCTTTGGTACGAGGCATTTAGCAAGAAAGATCCGGCGATCCTCGACAGAATCCTGAGCGAGGACTGGGTGGACATTCCCTCCCCTCCCGGTACACCTGCTGATCGCGTTGCCTTGGGCATCACAACAGACTGCCGCGACGTCGGTGGGAGGCTTGCCTAAAACTCGCTGCACCGTTTCACGGATGCGACCGATCGCTTCCAAGACCCCATCATCTGAATCCGACAACTCGTCGCCCTCACGAAGCGGGAGCGCGCTGCGAATTCTATTGA
>DIYZ01000033.1:0-4599 GCA_002427845.1 Chloracidobacterium sp. UBA6041
CAAGCGATTTCGCAGACATCCTGCGGGGTCCTGCAGAAGATGGGCCCGCAGATCCAGTGGCTGCAAAGCTATGTGACGGGTGACAAGATATATTGCGTTTACATCGCCCCAAACGAGGAGATGATCAGGGAGCACGCCAGTCAGGGTGGGTTCCCCGCCAATCGCGTTTCTGAAATCAAGTCAATCATCGATCCGACGACGGCGGAAGGGAAGAGCCGACCGGCGGGAGGGTAATATAAGAAACCGCAAAGAGCGCAAAGGATCCGCAAAGATACGCAAAAGGAAGTTTTTCTTGGCGAACCTTTGCGAAAACTTTGCGTCCTTTGCGGTTAAAGATCTACCAATGTCGACAAGTTGCGTCTAGAGGGACCCACAGAATATATCAACGGCCTTTGTCCTTCATCGCACTCTCTTTGCCGGGCAAGTCCTACAGGTAAACGAAGTTGAGTTTAGATTTGACGGTTCTAGAATTGGAGTAGCTATGGCAACAGAAGTTGTAATGCCGCAAATGGGCGAATCCATTGCGGAAGGAACAATCACCAAGTGGTTGAAACAGGTCGGCGACCGTGTGGAGCGCGACGAGCTGCTGTTTGAGATTTCCACGGATAAAGTTGATGCGGAAATACCGTCGCCCGCGGCCGGCACGCTAACAGAGATTCGTTTCAAGGAAGGTGACACGGTCGAGATAAACACGACTGTCGCCGTGCTCGATGGTGGTGCAGCGAGCGGAGCACCCAGCGAAGCATCGCGCGGAGCAGAACCTCCCGCGCCGGCCCAGGCTCCCGCGAAAGCTGAAGCCCCGGTAGAACAAACGAAACCAGAGAAGGCGGCGCCGATGGAAACCAGATCAGCGTCGGCAGCTGCGCCACCTGTGCCGCCTGCGCCTCAGGCGCCCGAGCCGGCAGCGGCCTGGACCCAACAAGCAGACGGATCCAATGCGGCCGCGCCGCCGCAGCCCGGCGAGTCAAAACAAGTCGTGGCCGTCACACAGCCCACACAGCGCGACGACAACACCGCCTCAACGGCGCAGGCTGCGCCGGGGGGCAACGGACGCTCCGCTGACGCCAGTGTCGAAGAACTGCGTCGCACGAAGTCTAGTCCGCTTGTTCGCAAGATCGCGCAGGAGCATGGTGTGGACATCGGCAAACTCGAGGGCACCGGACTGAGCGGGCGCGTAACGAAAAACGACATTCTTAGTTTTATTGAATCGGGAACTACGGCTGCCGCTCCTGCGCGCGTAAGTTCTCCAATATCCACGCCGGCGATTCAGCAAGCTCCCGCTCCTGCTGCGGTCAAACCAGCCGACGGTGACCGCGTCGAACAGATGACGGTCATGCGCAAGAAGATTTCCGAACACATGGTGCAGTCGCGACGCACGTCAGCGCACGTCACCACCGTTTACGAAATCGATATGACGCGCATCGCCAAACTGCGCGACCAACACAAGGATTCTTTCGCGGAACGTACGGGCACGAAGCTCAGCTTTATGCCTTTCATTTTCCACGCGGTGAACAATGCGCTGCGTAAATTTCCTATCTTCAACGCGCAAGTCAGCGGTGATCAGATCATCTACAAACGCGACATCAATCTGGGAATGGCAGTCGCGCTGGAAGGTGGTTTAATTGTGCCGGTAATCAAACGAGCTGATGATCTTTCGATATCCGGACTCGCGAGAGCAGCGAATGATCTCGCCGATCGCGCTCGCACGAAGCAGTTGAAACCCGATGAGGTTGGAGGCGGCACATTCACGATTACAAACCCCGGGGTTTTCGGTGGTTTGTTTGGCACTCCCATCATCAATCAGCCTCAGCTCGCCATTCTCGGCGTCGGCAAGATTGAGAAACGCGCGAAAGTGTTGACCGGTGCGGAGGGCGAAGACTATATAGCGATACGTTGGATGGCCTACTTTGCACTCAGCTTTGATCATCGCGTGATTGACGGTGCAGATGCGGAACGTTTTCTTGCCTATGTTAAGGAACAGTTGGAGGCAGGCGAGTTTTCTCTATAGGAAATTTCACCATCAATTCAATGTCGCGGTGACGGGCCAACATTGTTGGGTTTGTCACCGCGAGTTTGTTTGAAAAGTGCGGGTTATTGCGATCGAGTAGCAATTAGATGCTGAATAATAGAGAATCAACTTAACTGCTTGACTTAGTTTTGCGAGAGGGCTAAGAAGTCTCGGATCACTTTATTAACAAGACGGACAACATCTGCTGGGAGAAGTTCGTCAGAAGTTAAACGACCCTGGCCCGCAATTGTGCGAGCTTTCACTTTCAAAGATAAGGAGAGAGTTTATGGTAATCCCGAAGTTTAGAATGTTTTCCTCCCTAATGATGGCAATCTCCCTCGTAGCTTTTTCGTCCATCGCTTTCGCACAAACCACGACCACCCGTTCGGCGAGTTCGCGTTCCGTCGCCAGCGGCGAGAAGATGAAGATTAAAGGTGTCGTCACCAGACGCGACGCCGATACTTTTATAATCCGCGACAGCAATGGCGTGGATACTACGGTACGCCTCGACGACCGAACCAGCGTGAAAGCCAATGGCGGTTTCCTTCGCAGTGGCTCAAACTACGCTCAAACACAGATTCTGCGCGGTCTCAACCTGGAAGTTGAAGGCCGTGGCAATGCTTCCGGCGACCTGGTGGCTGAGAAAATCAGATTCGCGGAATCAGATCTGCGGGTCGCGCGTGCGGTTGAATCTCGCGCCGCGCCGCTCGAGGATCGAGCCACGAATACTGAAAGCAAACTGACTCAGGTGGAACAGAACGCGCAACGTCTCTCCGGACAAATGGATGAACTCTCTGCTGTGGCCAATACCGCCAAGGGCGGCGCCAAGGCCGCACAGGAAACTGCGGATGCGGCTGTGTCCGGCGTGAATACCACCAACGATCGCATCTCGGCTCTTGATGACTACGTACCGCAAACGGTTTTGGCCGTTAATTTCAAGGTCGGAAGCGCTGTCCTGTCTCCCGACTCGAAAACCAAACTCGATGAGGTAGCAACGAAGGCGCTCAATGCGAAGGGTTATGTGGTCGAGGTCTCGGGCTTTGCGGACGCCACTGGCAGTGTTGAAAGAAATCGCGCGCTGAGCCAGCGTCGTGCTGACGCAGTGATTCGTTACCTGGTTGAGAACCACAACATTCCGCTGCGACGCATCGTGACGCCGTACGGATATGGTGAATCGCATCCGGTTGCGGATAATACGTCGCGTACAGGCCGCGCTGAGAATCGCCGCGTTGAAGTGAAGTTGCTGGTTAACAAGGGTCTGATGCAAAAGGCTCCGACAATGACCACTTCCAGCTCGGGCGAGTAAGAGGATAGTATGTCGGAAAGTTTTGCCGGGTGTTGCAACTACCCTGAGCGCCCGCGCACCTAATGCCATGAATCATGCCGCCGGAAAAGTTGTTAAGAAAACAGACTGAGGCCAGCAAACCTGGCGGCATGAGGAATGGTTTGATGAATCACGGGAACAGAGGAAAACAAATTGGGCCAGCGCTGCTTTTTGCGGTGCTGGCTCTTTTCTGTCTTGCCTGGCCCGCCGCCGGACAAACGATCAGAGACCTGCCGCCGCCGCCACCAGCGCCAACTCCCAGGCCCACGCCTACTCCCGCCCCTAAAGACGAGGACTTCGAGGTAATTAAGGTTAATTCGAATCTCGTGATGGTGCCGGTGTCAGTGGTTGACGCGCAGGGCCAGCCCATCCATGGTCTGCAAGTTAATGATTTCCGCATTGAAGAAGAAGGGCGCGCCCAGCAGATAGTGGAGATTGGCAATCCCGATCAAGTGCCGCTGGACATCGCCATATTGTTTGATGTCTCAAGCAGCGTGAGCCAGAAGGGGTTCTTCTTGTTTCAACAAAAAGCAGCGGCTAGCTTTTTGAAGCAGGTACTGAAGCCCATGGATCGGGCAGCCGTTTTTACAATTACCGATCAAGCGACGCTTGTCGCGCCGCTGGCCTCGGCTGACGCTGCCGCGGCAAAGTTGTTAACTATTCCCGCAGCGACTTCTCCGGTGCCGACGGCGTTTTACGACACCGTCATAGCAGCCGCAAAATACCTGACCGATAAATCTTCTGAACATCACCGCCGGGTGATCCTGGTCATCTCCGACGGCGATGATAACTACAGCAACATCGTGAGAGACTTGACCGTTGCTGAAGTGCGCGCCAGTCAAAGGGGCGAAGTAACGTCAGCGGCGGCTTACCAGAATCTGCTTGAGCGGCGTCGCCGCGCCGTCGTCGAAGTGCAGCGAGCCGTGCAGCACGCCGACGCTGCTTTTTATTCAATTAATCCGGGTGGGTCTTCGGTACACCTTAATCAGATCAGCACGCGAGCCCAGGATGCAATGGAATTGATTGCAACATCTACTGGCGGAACGGCCTTCGTGCCTGATTCAGAAAAAGATTTGGAAAGAGTTTTTGGCGAAGTTGCTGCCGAGCTGCGCGGACAATACCTGTTGCAGTACTACTCAAACTCGCAGGTACCGGGCGCGCAATTTCGCCGCATCGTGGTTGCTCTGCCAACGCATCCCGAGTTGCGTATACGCGCCCGCCAGGGCTATTACCCCAAGGGAAAGTAAAAAAGTGATGAGTGATGAGT
>DIYZ01000033.1:4744-8213 GCA_002427845.1 Chloracidobacterium sp. UBA6041
GTGATGAGTGATGAGTTATGAGTGATGAGTGATGAGTGATGAGTGATGAGTAATGAGTGATGAGTGATGAGTAATGAGTGATGAGTAATGAGTGGTGAGTAATGAGTGGTGAGCAATATGTAGAATGAGAAGCAAAGACAAGCGTGATCGCTCTACTCATAACTCATCACTCATCACTCATTACTCATTACTTTGGTTACCGCATCTCCAGCAAAACATCCGTTAAATGGTTGACGACCTCGAGCAGCGTGCGTCCTGCTTTATCAAACTGATTCGCGCCGGCCTGATCTTCTGCGCTTGAAGCACCCGCAGCCACTCCCGCAAGTTTTATGTAGTAGCGTTGCAACTCCGGCGTAGTGCGAAAGTCGATCTCCAGTTTGTCCAGTCCTTCCCTTACGCTTTGAATACTGGTGCGGACCGTCTCCTTATTCTTTTTGGCTTGCTCGAGGATCGCGGGGGAAGCTTCGTTACGTCGCGCGGCGTCGTCTACGCCTTCAAGGCCTTTCGCGACGCCGCCAAGCAAATAAATGAATCGCGTCAGAATCTTTATCTGGTCGGCAACGCGCGTTGCTCCGTCACGCTGAATCTCCGACGCTTTCGGCGCGGCGGCTGAGCGGCCGGACCTGGTTGTCGTGCGCCGTCGTGTTTGAGAAAAGCCGTTAACGGGAAAGAAAATGACGGCAGCTATTAGCAGGGCAGTTACTCGTTGCACTTTGGTTCTCCTGTGTTTCGATTCTTAAGTAGGCTTAACCAACATTATAACCACAAAGAACGCAAAGGAAGTCACGCGAAGGAGCGCAAAGGTTTTTCTTAGCGTGCCCTTGCGGCCGCTTTGCGTCCTTTGCGGTTTAGGCTGTTAGAATGACGCGACACATAACATCCAGGTTCCGATTAGTGGACGAGAAAAGAAAACTCTTAGTCAGAAAACTGGGGCGCGTCGAATACGACGCGGCCCTCACGCTTCAGAAAGAAATAGAATTGGCGGTGAAGCAAGGCGGGCAAGCTGATACCTTATTGCTTCTCGAACACCCGCACACATTAACCGTGGGCCGGCGCGGCGATAGTGCAGGAATTCTAATCTCGCAAGAGCTGCTCAAAGCTCGCGGCGTGACCGTCTTTGAGACGAATCGCGGTGGAAAGATAACCTATCACGGACTCGGTCAGATTGTCGGATACCCGATAATCAATCTGAGCCCGGATCGCGAAGATGTTCACGCCTACGTTCGTGACCTCGAAGAAGTTCTAATCCGAACTCTAGCAGATTTTGAGATTAAGGCTTTTCGCATAGAAGGCTTTACCGGGGTGCACACTTCACGCGGGAAGGTTGCCGCCATCGGCGTTCATATTTCGCGTTGGGTGACTACGCATGGATTCGCATTGAATGTGAATACCGATCTCAGCTTCTTTAACTTGATCATCGCTTGCGATGGCGAGCAGGTAACCTCAATGGAGGATTTGCTTGGGCGCGAGGTTAACATGGCAGAAGTGGAAGACCGTATCGTTAAGCACTTTGCTGAAGTGTTTGACGCTGTTCCGGAAGAATTCAACGAGCATGCGCAGGAGGTTATTGGAAAGGAGCCGCGTAGCAGCGAAATGTTTATAGAACCGCTTCGTAAGTAAAACTCTAAAGCTCCGGAGGAGCGAAACCGCATTCATGTCGCCCATAAATGGGCTTGGCTCGTTAGCCCGCTGGTTTCTATAAACATTTCGTGCCTACGGCACTTTCCAGATAGCCCATATAACCCATGCTAACCTTCCAACTCATAAACGAAGCCGCCGCGCGAATTCGCGGCCACATTCATCGCACTCCGGTTGTCACGTCGCGTTCCTTCAACGAGCGGGCCGGCCGCGAAGTCTTTTTCAAATGCGAAAACCTTCAGCGCGCCGGTGCATTTAAGATCCGCGGGGCGACGAACAAGATTCTTTCCCTAACTAATGAAGAGAAGAGTCGGGGTGTGGCCGCTTTCTCATCCGGAAACCATGCGCAGGCAGTGGCCCTCGCGTCGCGGGAGGCGGGCACTAGCGCAGTCATCGCGATGCCTGACGATGCGCCGCGGGCCAAGGTTGAGGCCACGCGGGCTTACGGCGCGGAAATCATCTTTTATGATCGACTCAGGCAGGACCGCGAAGGAGTTGCGATTGAAATTGCCGAACGCGACGGTCGGGTTATGGTGCCGCCTTACGACGACTATCTCATCCTCGCCGGCCAGGGCACGTGTGGACTCGAATTTCTAGAAGAAGCTCCGGATCTGGATTGCTTACTGACGCCTTGCAGCGGCGGTGGATTATTTGCCGGTGTCAGTACGGCAGCCAAGTCAATCAATTCGGCGATTCGTTGTTTTGCGGTCGAACCTGCTACGGCTGACGACACGAGACAGTCGTTTCTGAGAGGCGAACGCGTTTCTATTCCGCCACCGCCGACAATTGCAGACGGCTTGCGTGTTCAGTCGCCCGGCTCATTAACGTTTCCTATACTACAAAAAACCGCTGAAGATGTTTTGACGGTAACGGACGACGAAATTATCAAAACGATGAAATTCTTTCTCTCCCGCATGAAATTGTTGGTCGAACCGTCAGGGGCCGCAGCCGCAGCCGCCGTGCTTGCGGGCAAGTTGCCGACTGACGCGAAACGCGTTGGAGTGGTTATCTCCGGCGGCAATATCGATGGCGAGCTTCTTTCGCAGCTTCTGGCGTCGAAAGGCAAGTAGGAAGGGAAACGGATTTTCAGTTGCTTATCTGTCAATTACTATTTGCCATCCCTGACCGGTAACAGCGCAGTTGAAATGACAAATGAAGAATCTTAAATGAGATGGAAAATCCGTCTGATGTGCTGTTGATGCTTTTCCTGGACGCGAGGCCCGACCCCGCACAGGTAAGGCCGGCTCACCTTAACAAGCCAAACCATCCCCACGCGTTCATTACTTCACCAACTCCAAAGGAAGCAAGATTGGCAACGATGATGGCAATGAAGTCGCGCCACATACACAGCTTGCCAACATATTCCCGCTCGCGGAAAGCCAGCCAGAACAGAAGGCATTCAGCGGCGGGCGCAAAAGTTTCGGCCACAACTAAATGAAGCGCGCGCGAGTGGCCGGCAAAGAGAATCGGCAAAACAAGAGTGACGATTGGATAGGTGCAAGCCGTTAGCCAGACGCCGGCAAAGAGTTTTCTAGTCAGTGGATGCCGGCGAGACAAACCGACGATCAAGATCGGCGTTTCGACCAAAATCGTCAGAAGGTAACCAAGCGGCAAGAAACGCCAGAGTTCGAAGGGTGACATGACTATTCAGGGGAGGCAGACGGCAGGAGCAGTAGGCACTTTTGAATTTGCGGCTTTGCCGCCTACCGTGCGGTAAGGCCCTGCCTTACCGAATTTCCAACTCTATCGAGTATGAGGCTACGCCTTCAGTTCGAGGCATAGCCTCAAGTTTTCATGTGGCCGGTTCCGGTAAGGCGAAGCCTTACCGCAC
>DIYZ01000168.1:0-3992 GCA_002427845.1 Chloracidobacterium sp. UBA6041
CGCAAACTGTTAGTTTGCGGCCTTGTTCAGTGCCCGCGCTACCTGGAAAACGAATCTGTGTGTGACTGTAACGCAAACTGTTAGTTTGCGGCGTTTGCACCGGTGTACACTTTGCCTCTTTTGCGAATTCTTAGCGCGCTTTGCGGTTTAGATTATTGACAAAGTGGCAACCGGCGGTAAGTAATGCGGAAAGGTCCCCAAAAAAAGAAGTGAACGATCCCAAACGCAAATGCGGGATGACTCCGGATTAACTTAACCGAAAATGTAGCAAGCGGCCGTCCCTGGCGTAGTTGAGAGGTTCGCCAAGCTAAGTTATAGTTCCAAAAGTGGAGGGGTCGCATAATGGTAGTGCAGCGGTCTTGAAAACCGCCGTCCGAAAGGATATGCAGGTTCGAGTCCTGTCCCCTCCGCCATTTCTTTTCAACAACTTAACGTTAGTCAGACGCCCGGTAGCCTGCGCGAGTTATTCGGCTCAGTTGACTTGGGATATCCCACGGAGCGGATAGTGAGAACATCGACGCCGATCTGGCTCGCGAGTATGCCAGCAGACACGAGGAACGGTGTTAATTTTGCTCGACACTTCCGGCCTGCGCCACGCCTCGCTCTTTCCGGCCCACACAAGTGCGGGTGACCCGCGGGGCTGTAAGTTAAGCGACCATGCGTTGACTTTAGGGTTTCGGTTGCCGTAGGTTTCTATCCTCAACAGGCTTGACTCGCAAAAAGCTCACGGCCGTCTGCTTAGACCGCGCTAGTCTCTCTCGAATCTTGTCCTGATCCAAGGTTGGAAGTGGTTGGAAGGACATTCATCATGAAGGTATCACCACCTTCATCTTTAGGAGAATCTAATGGTTCGCACTAGCCGGTCAACAAGCAACTCTGCTGATAAATATGTAGGCTCAAACGGGTCACTTTTGTCACTGCGTTTGCGGCGACAAATATCAGCGGTGATACTTTTGTTAGCGGTGATCTGCGCGCCCGTCCGCGGCTTGGCGCAATCGAAAGAGCAGGAGAAGCGAGGGATCGGAATTCAGCCAGCTCCCACGCCAACACCCGCGTCAGTGGCACCCGCCAGTCCGGGCGATAAACCGGAGTTGATTCTGCAAACGGGACACACAAGATCTGCGAACGCTGTCGCCTTCAGCCCCGACAATCGCTGGCTGGCCTCGGGCGGCAAAGACAACGTCATAAAAATTTGGGACCTGGCGACGGGAAACGTTTTGCGAACGCTATACGGTCATACGAGCAACGTTAACGCACTCGCCGTTAGTCCCGATGGGAAACTGTTAGCCTCTGGAAGCGGGGATATTAATGACAAGCGAGATTTAGGGACCTTCACTCAGGGAGGCGTTGTGGGCGGGGCTGAAGATAATACAGTAAGGATCTGGAGCGTTGAGACGGGACGACAGTTGCAGGTTTTCCGCGGGCACGGACTCCCCGTCGGCGCCGTCGCTTTCAGTAACGACGGCCGCTCGCTAACAAGCGTGGGCGGGGATGCGGTCAAAGTCTGGGACGTTTCGGCGGGCACCGAGTCGCGTTCGCAAAAAACAAAATATGGATCAACCGGCATGGAGAAGCTCAACTCAATGCCCTCATTCTCGATTTGGGGTGGCGGAGACAAGCAACAGAAACAAGAAGCGCAACGCTTAAAGAATTTCAAACTGTCGGCGTCGAAAATGGCCGTAAGTTCGAACGGGCAATTCGCAGCCATCGGGCAACCTGACAAAGCAGTAAAACTCTATGATGCCCAAAGCGGGCGCGAGCTGCGTGATTTGCCATTCAAAGCGATCCCCGAAGCGGAAAACTCGAGCCTCGCGTTTAGCGCGGATGCGCGCCTCGTCGCCTTTGGCAAAACGAGCGAGACGGTCAGCGTCCAGGAAGCGGCCACGGGCCGCGAGCTCTACAGCATCAATTCGGGATCCAGCAAAACGCCGCAGCGTGTGCAATTCAGCGCCGACGGCCGATTCCTGGTTACGGCTACCGATAACAACGCCGCGATGAAGTTGTGGGACGCTGCGACGGGTCAACTGATACGCGAGCTAAAAACGAGTGGAGACCCCCTCATGGGCGCCCGAGTGATTAGCTTCAATCGCGACGGCAGCCTGATTGCGGCGGTCGCGGCGGGAGCTAAAGCAATCAGAATCTTTGAGACCGCAACGGGGCACGAATCCCGCACCCTGCAAACGGGAACGACGGACGAAGTGTCGCGAGCCGAGCAAGCGGCGTTCATTAAGGCCATCGATCCTAAAACGGCGGCCGAACTTCAGAAGCGGGATATTACGACACCCGAAGAAATCATTGAGGCCGTCGAAGCGATGGCAACTATTTCCAGCGAAAAGCTTCAGGCTGGTGGCGCCGTAAGTTTCAGCCCCGACGGTCGCTTCCTGATTTCCAGTCACGTGCTGTTGAAGAATCTGGCGACGGAAGTGTGGGATACCGCTGCGGGCACGCTCGTGCGTGGTAGAGACGACGCATCGCTGCGGGACCGTGGCAAGCCTTTCTTTAGTCCGGACGGACGCTTCCGGGTAGCCCCTTTCTACCCCATGAAGGCCTTCTACAATCCTTCGGCCGGCAGCCTTCTAAATCCGCTAAATATGGATGTCTATAAAGATGTCTACAAGCAGAAAATAGATCTCTACGACGGCAAGTCCGACCAACGTTTGAGGGAATTGGACGGAGGTAAAGCCCCCGGGATGGGCATCGTTCCGGCGGCGGGTTTTAGTTTCGACGGTAATCTCATCGCGATGACCGGTTTTGAAAAGAAGGATCGCTCCGTAATCGTCTACGAGACGGAAGGCGGGCGTAAGGTCAACAGTTTTCCGATCAATGATGACGAACAGAGCGGCGCAGTGACAACTCTTTGCCTGAGCGCGGACGCGCGCCTGCTGGCTGCGGGATACGCCACTAAAATCGACATATTTGAAGTTGCCTCAGGCAAGACCATGCGCACCCTGCCAAACGCCGGGCGGATCGTCTCGCTCAGCTTCAGCCCTGACGGTCGTTTCCTGGTAGCCCTTGGCGAGAACAACGACAAGTATATTTGGGACGCTGGGTCGGGCGAGAAACTCGCCACGCTGGTAAATCTCGGCGGCGCTCTCAACAGCCGCGGCAGCGATTGGTTAGTGGTAACTCCCGACGGCTTATTCGACGGCTCACCCGCTGCCTGGAAACAAATCCTTTGGCGGTTTGGAGGCAACACCTTTGATGTTATGCCTGCCGAAACCTTCTTCAACGAGTTCTACTATCCCGGGCTGCTCGCTGAGGTGATGGCCGGCAAAAAGCCTCGCGCTCCGAAAAACATATCGCAACTTGACCGCCGCCAACCTGAATTAAGATTTATGACTCAGGGCGGACAAGTCGGTGCCGGAAGTACGTCAGAACGCAACCTGACGGTAAAGATTGAAGTAACTGAAAAGTCAGCCGACAAAGATCACGAAGCGGGGAGCGGGGCGCGCGATGTGCGGCTATTCCGTAACGGTGCGCTCGTAAAGGTTTGGCGCGGCGATGTGCTGAAAGGGCAGACTGCGACAACTCTGGAAGCCAACATAACAATCGTCGCGGGAGAGAACCGATTGGCGGCTTACGCCTTCAATCGTGATAACGTCAAGAGCAAGGATGCAAGCTTCGGTCTCACAGGCGCGGATAGCCTCAAGCGGCCCGGTACCGCTTACATTCTGGCCATCGGTGTCAACGCCTATTCCAACACCCAATACAATCTCAAGTATGCCGTCGCGGACGCAACGGCGTTTGGCGAAGAGGTAGGACGCGAACAGCAACAGATTGCGAACTACGAGCATATTGAAGTCGCATCGCTGCTGGACGAACAGGCCACGAAAGTAAACATTTTAAGGGCATTAAAACGGCTCGCCGGAACCCAGGAAGCCTGGCCCGCCGATGCGCCTGCGGCACTCGAAAAGCTGAAGGCTACCCAGCCGGAAGATGCAGTCTTCATCTACTTCGCGGGGCACGGAACCGCTCAGGGGCAGCGGTTTTAT
>DIYZ01000168.1:4242-18394 GCA_002427845.1 Chloracidobacterium sp. UBA6041
TGCAAATTATCCTCGAACATGGCATCTCGGATGAGGAGTTGGAGCGGGCGGTTGAAGGAATCGATGCGGACAAATTTCTGATGGTCATCGATGCTTGCAATTCCGGGCAGGCACTAGAAGCCGAGGAGCAGCGGCGCGGTCCGATGAACTCCAAGGGTTTGGCACAACTGGCTTACGAGAAGGGGATGTACATCCTGACCGCAGCGCAGAGTTATCAGGCTGCACAGGAGGCATCACAACTGGGGCACGGACTATTGACTTACGCGCTCGTCGAGGAAGGACTGAAGCAGGCCGCGGCAGACAGTGATCCCAAAGACGGTGAAGTATCGGTGCGTGAATGGTTCGACTATGCGAGCACGCGCGTGCCCAACATGCAACTCGAGAAAATGAAGCAGGCACGTGGCTTGGGCCTCAATCTTTCCTTCGTCGCAGGCGAGGAACGCGTTCCAGACTCGGAGCGGCGCGTTACACAGACGCCGCGAGTCTTTTACCGACGTGAATCAGAAGGACGGCCACTAATCGTCGCAAAACGATGAGAAGATGAGTTCCTGAGAACTCGAACGCGACACGACGTGAATGCGCTCAGGAAAAGTTGGCGCTTAGATGGCGCGCTGATGGAAACAAATCTACCCTTACCTGGATCACTTTGACGGCTGCAAACCCTGGTTTATATTGGTAAATGCGAAGTGGTCAGGTCAGGTCCAATCCCCCCGTGAGGGTCTTGAAAACCGCCGTCCGAAAGGATATGCAGGTTCGAGTCCTGTCCCCTCCGCCATAACTTAATGTCTGAGTTTAAGGTTGCTTGTACTGCCTCACTGAACGATTACACGACGCACGCGAGATGCATCCCGTTGCGCGTCTTCAGTACACGAGTTTTATCGATAGCTGGAACGCATTCATAGACTTGGCGGATCGCTTTACGTTGTCAGTCGTCGTGGAGAGAGACTCGTCGCTATACTGCATCAGAGCACTTCGATCAACAGCCCACATCGAGCGCGACCGAATAGCGGAAAATCTAAGCGGCCGGGCGTACGATAATTCCATTATGTAAGAGCCGCAGTCGCGCATGACATCGTTTTTTGATGGCGGGCGCGTTGCTCGATTACGTAATGCATAGGATTATCGGATGACCGTCCTTTTTCACTTCGCTCGTAGGTCGTCATTCAGGCTTGATAGACCAGGCATGTTGATGAGCCTTCCGCGAACGACTAATATGTCGCGGTATGTCCTCCGACCTGACCTTCTTAACGAATGAACCCGGCAAGTCACTGCTTGATCGGTTTCATGCTCTGCTCGGCACGCATACTCAGTTCTTCGACTGCCTTGTCGGGTATTTCATGATCAGTGGTTTTTACAGACTCTATCCAGCCCTCGAACATACAGAAAAGGTGCGCATCCTCATCGGTCTCAAGACCGACCAGAGTACTTACGCTTTTCTTCAACAAGCCAAAGAACAGCAGCAACTTCTCCTAAGCTCCCACGCGGAAGCCAAGAGTCAGATTCCAAGCGAAGTCCTGGACGAACTGGAACACTCAGAGGATTCAGCCGATGTTGAGGAAGGTGTCGACACATTCATAAGCTGGGTCAAGTCTGGCAAGCTTGAGATAAAGGTATATCCATCTGAAAAGATTCACGCCAAGGTTTATATAATGACGTTTCCCGAAGGCCACTACGACAAGGGTCGAGTGATCACGGGTTCCAGCAATTTCTCGCAGTCTGGGTTAGTCGATAATCTCGAATTCAACGTTGAGCTGAAGAATCGATCCGATTATGAGTTTGCAATCGCCAAGTTCAACGAGCTATGGGCGGATTCGGTTGAGGTATCAAAGGCGTACGTTGACACTATAACGAAGTTATCTCCCTACGCAGAATTCAAACCCTACGAACTCTATTTGAAGTTTCTCTACGAATACTTCAAGGGTCGGTTGAACGTGCCTGACGAACTCGAAGACATTTACCTGCCGGCTGGCTTCATGAAACTGAAGTATCAGGAGGAAGCAGTTCTGAGTGCGCGCGATACCTTGGAAACGTACGGCGGCGTGTTCCTGTCCGACGTTGTGGGCCTGGGCAAGACTTACATGTCCGCACTTCTTGCGCAGCAACTTGAGGGAAGAAGCCTCGTCATTGCTCCGCCTGCCTTGATTGATGAGAACAATCCGGGCTCATGGAATAATGTGTTCCGAGAATTTGCAGTGCGGGGATTCAAGTGCGAGTCGCTGGGGAAACTCGACGAACTACTCAAACGCGACCTTTCAAAATACAAGAACGTCTTCATTGATGAGTCTCATCGTTTCCGCACCGAATCGACGCAGACCTACGAGAAGCTGGCGCGGATTTGCCGCGGCAAACGAGTGATTCTCGTAAGCGCTACGCCGCTCAACAACACGCCCCGAGACATTCTTAGTCAGATAAAGTTATTTCAAAACGGCAAGAAGAGCACGATTCCGAATCAGCAGAACCTTGAGGCTTTCTTCAACAATCTGGAAAAAAAACTTCGAGGCCTCGACCGCAAGCGTGACCGGGAAGAATACTTCGCGACCGTGCAAGCAAATGCGAAAGCCACCAGGGAAAAGGTTTTGAAGTATTTGATGGTTCGCCGCACACGAAGTGAGATCAAGAAATACTTCGGCGACGACCTGACATCTCAGGGCTTGAGGTTCCCGGAGGTCAAGGACCCCGAGCCGCTCTTCTACAAGTTTAGTGCGGTCGAGAGCGAGGTATTCTTCGACACCCTCAAGCTAATCACGGGGCCGTTTACGTATGCTCGTTACAAGCCGCTGGTCTACTTCACCGGCAAGCATGATGACGGTGAACTTCAGGGCCAAAAGAACCTCGCAAAGTTCATGAAGATTCTGTTGGTCAAGCGACTCGAGAGCAGTTTCTTTGCATTTAGAAATACGCTGTCACGTTTCATCGAGTCCTATGAGCGCGTGATCAAAGAATACAACAACGGCTATGTCTACATCAGCAAGGAACACATCAACAAAGTCTTTCAATTCCTGGATGAAGATAATCCGGAGGGGATTGAACGCCTGATAGAGCAAAAAAGAGCTGAACGTTTGGATGCCAAACAGTTCTCGCCTGATTTTCTCGACGAATTGAAAAGCGATCTGAAGATACTCAAGAACGTTCAGGCAATGTGGGAAGGCATTCGTCGCGATCCGAAGTGGAACTCTTTCGGCGATTTGTTGAAGGGAAATCGCCAGTTCCGGAAGAATAAATTGATTATCTTTACTGAGTCTAAGGAGACGGCCGAGTACCTTGCCGAGCGGGTCGCGGAGGAGATTGATTCTAAAGTAATACTTTTCACCGGCTCGTCTACCGCGGCTGATCGCGAGAAGATTCTTGCCAACTTTGATCCAAGAGCATTCCAGCCGAAGGATGACTACAGAATTCTGGTGACCACCGAAGTCCTCTCCGAGGGCGTGAACCTCCACCGCGCCAACATGGTGGTTAATTACGACATTCCCTGGAATCCAACGCGGCTAATTCAGAGAGTTGGACGCGTGAATCGAGTGGACACGGAATTCGATACGATTCACACGTACAACTTCTTCCCCACCGACGAGTCGGAAGATGTGATAAAGCTGAAAGCTGCAGCCGAAGCTAAGATCGAAGCTTTCATTGAGATGCTGGGGTCTGATGCGCGGCTGTTGACCGAGGGCGAAGAGATCAAATCACACGACCTGTTCATGCGTCTGAATTCACGAAAGACAATCACGGGCGAAGATGAATCCGAAGAGAGTGAGCTACAGTACCTTGCGGAGATTCGCTCAATTAGGGACAGCCGACCGGATCTCTTCGAGCGCATCAAGCGCTTGCCAAAGAAAGCGCGGTCAACAAGAAAGCTAGAGGTCTTAGCCGCTCTACAAGAATATCCAGCGCTGCTTACTTACTTCCGGCAAGGCAAGCTGGACAAGTTCTTTCTCGCTCAGGCAAGCACTCAACCGAGTGCCGAGCTTGATTTTTTCGCTGCGGTGAAATTGCTAAAGCCAGAAGACGAAGAGGAAAAACGGCTGTCAATTACCCGCGAATTCTATCCGCTGCTTGAGGGCAATAAGCAGGCTTTTCTGGAAGCGACAACCATTGAAGGCGGCGACGGCGTCCCGCACCGCAATAGTCCAAACGACGCATACATACTCAAGCGTCTTAAGGCGAAAGATATTCGCAAGTTTCAGGGCTTCACTGATGAGGACGAACTCTATGTTAGACAAGTAATCGGCCTGCTTGACGATGGCGCCCTGCCAAGACCTACAACGAAGAAGGTTGCCACATCGCTGAAGAAGGAAGCAGCGCCGCTCAGAGTGCTTGGCATTCTCAAGCGTGATATTCCTAGAGAGTTCTTTCAAGCCACTCCCGCTGATGCTTCTCGCAACGCCTACAGCCCACGCGAGGTCATCCTCTCGTCATTCATTTCCGAGCCCGCGGACAGCAGCAAACAGTAGAACCGATGGAAAAGAATCAGGCCCGCTCCCTCATCCGCCAAACGTTCACGCAGCCTTTCGACAAGGGCCGTTTCCTTCACCTCATCAAGGAACTACTCAACCGCATTGATGAATCAAAAGCAACTTCTTGGAACAAGACTTATGTTAAGGACGCCTTCAAGCTTGGAATCAACCGTTACGAACGTTTGGCTACTTATACCGACCCGTCGGATGAGAAGACCGACATTCTCATCGTTTACCTTGAAAAGGAATCAAGCCTGGAACGTGCTCGCACCTTCCTACGCAACTTTGTCGCGGATTACCTGGTTACGCGCGGGCAAAAAGAAGCCGCACTCGTTGCGTTTGTATCACCTTCCGACGCTGACTGGCGTTTCTCGCTGGTGAAGATGGAGTACACAACCGAAGAAGCCGAGTCAGGAAAAGTAAAGGTTAATGAAAACCTCACTCCCGCTCGACGCTATTCCTTTCTAGTCGGCGAAAATGAAGACAGCCATACCGCTCAAGCCCAGCTTCTCGACATCCTTGCGGATTCAGACCATAACCCTACGTTGGAAGATCTTGAGCGAGCTTTTGGCGTCGAGCGCGTCACGAAAGAGTTCTTCGAGCAATACAAGTCTTTGTTCCTCGATCTCAAAGACGAGCTTGACGAACTTCTGGAGGACGACTTGCGCGTTCGTCGCGATTTTGAAAAGAAAGGTGTTGATACAGTCGACTTCGCCAAGAAGCTGTTGGGTCAAATAGTGTTTCTTTATTTTCTCCAAAAGAAAGGCTGGTTCGGCGTGGCGCGGGACGCGGTATGGGGTACTGGGCCAAAGAACTATTTGCGACTCCTCTTCGAAAGCCGCGCGCAGATTGGAGCGTTTTCGAAGTCAGGCAGCAGCGGCGTTAATTTCTTTAACGACGTGCTTGAGCCACTCTTCTATGAGGCTCTGGCCAAGGGAGACCGCGAAGACGATTACTACGGCCACTTCCACTGCAAGATACCGTTTCTGAATGGTGGCCTCTTCGATCCACTGAACGGCTACGACTGGGTACACACCGACATCATTTTGCCAGACGCGCTGTTTTCTAATGACGAGAGAACTGAGAAAGGCGACAGGGGCACCGGCATCCTTGATGTTTTTGATCGCTACAACTTCACGGTCAACGAAGCGGAGCCATTGGAGAAAGAGGTTGCCGTCGATCCCGAGATGCTGGGCAAGGTTTTTGAGAATCTGCTCGAAGTAAAGGAGAGGAAATCTAAGGGTTCCTTTTATACTCCGCGCGAAATTGTCCATTACATGTGCCGTCAGAGCTTGGTGAGCTATCTTGAAAAGGAGCTTGCAGAAGCGAACGTTCCGCGTTTGGATATTGAGACTCTGATGCGCGTCGGAGAGCAGGCGGCTGACTTTGAATTGGCCCGTCTGGATAAAGCGACCGGGTATAAGCCTCAACTACCGAAATCGATTGAAACGAACGCACCCTTGCTCGACCGGAAACTGGAAGAGATTGCCGTCTGCGATCCAGCGGTCGGGTCCGGGGCTTTCCTCGTAGGCATGATGAGCGAGATTGTTCGCGCTCGCAAAACGCTGACGCCGTATTTCTCGGATAAGTCGCGCCGGACTGCGTACGAGTTCAAGCGGCTTGCTATCCAGTCCTCTCTCTATGGTGTGGACATTGATCCAGGCGCCGTTGAAATCGCGAAGCTGAGGCTCTGGCTCTCGTTGGTCGTTGATGAAGACGACATCAAAGAAATTAAGCCGCTTCCCAATCTCGATTACAAGATCATGCAGGGCGATTCGCTCGTCGAAGAGTTTGAAGGCATTAAGCTCTTCGATAAGCGATTGGTTGAGCAACCGTCTCTAGAGATCAAGGCAAAGAAGTCTGCTCTGAATGCGCGCATCTCCGAGTTGTCGCACCAGTTCTTCGATCTTCACGGACGTGGTAACCGTGACAAGCAAACACGGCGAGCCATTGAAAAAGAGATCGATAAGCTCAAGAAAGAAATGAAGGCACTGGACGCGCCAGTCGTAGCTGCGGCGCTACCTACGCAACGTGAAATCAATGATCTATTCAGCGAGGCGCAGCGCAAGCTGCCTCAACTAGAACAGTTCCATCGCGAGTTGTTCGAAGCTTCATCAGGCACGCTGAAAAAAGAAATCCGCGAAAAGCTCACAACGTTGGAATGGGAGATCATGGAAGGCACTGTGAGAGACGGAATTCGGGAAGTACAACAACGACTGGACCATCTCAAACAGGAGTTGGACAACAGTCGGCGTAAGAAAGAACCGCCAAAGACACTGCAGAGTCTGGAGCGAAAACTGAACGACTTGAAGATCCATAAGCAAGAAAGAGATGAAGCGGCCAAGCATTTAGGAAAACTCCGAAATTCCAGCGTCAAGCCTTTCTTTTTGTGGAGATTGCATTTCCTCGAAGTGTTTCAAAGAAAGGATGGATTCGATGTAGTAATTGGAAATCCCCCATACATTCGCGTGCAAACGCTCCAGGACTCCGCCCCCAAACAAGTTGAGTACTTGAAGTCGCACTACGTCACAGCCTCAAAAGGCAACTTCGACGTCTACGTAGTCTTTGTCGAACGTGGTCTCCGCCTGCTTCAATCGCAGGGCAATCTTTCCTACATTCTGCCGCACAAGTTTTTCAACGCGCAGTATGGTCAGCCTCTGCGCAAGCTACTCTCAGATGGCAAGCACGTCTCACACATCGTCCACTTCGGTGACCAGCAAGTTTTTCCGGGAGCGACCAACTATGTCTGCCTGCTCTTCCTGGACAGGTTTGGTGCAGAGGGATGTCGATTCGTCAAGGTTGAGAATCTAGACGGTTGGTTAAAGACCTTTAAGGGAACTGAAGGAAGCATCGATGCCGATACTATTGGAGACAGAGACTGGAGCTTTGCGGTTGGCGAGGGGACAGACTTAATAAGCAAACTCCGTGTCATGCCAATGAAACTCTCCGACGTAGCCGATCGAATCTTTCAAGGTCTAGTCACGGGTGCCGACCCAGTGTTCATTCTCCGGAAAGCAGGTCCGAGGAGTTTCTTCTCAGCAGCCACTGGGGAGGAAGTCGAAATTGAAAAGGCTTTAATGCATAGCTTGTGCAAAGGCTCGGTAGATATTCGGCGCTATCAAATTGACAAGTTAAAAAAGAGCATTCTGTTCCCTTACAAACTACGACGGGGCAAAGCCCTGCTAATTGAACCCGCAGAACTCAAGCGTGACTACCCGAACACTTGGCGTTACCTCCTTGCCAATCGGAAGCTCCTTGAGTCGAGAGAACATGGCAAATGGAAGCACGAGAGGTGGTATGCCTTCGGTCGCTCCCAGAACCTCGCGGAGATGGAACAGCCAAAGATTTTGACTCCAAGTATTGCTCGATCAGCTTCTTTCACCTTGGATAAGCGAGAGTTCTATTACTTTGTCGGTAGCGGTGGCGGCGGTGGCGGCGGATATGGAATCACTCTCAAGTCAGAGTTTCCGATGGCTATGGAATACGTTCTTGGCTTGTTGAATTCTAAGCTTGTGGATTTCTTCCTGAAAAAAGTGAGCACTCCGTTTAGTGGTGGTTACTACGCTTACAATCGTCAATATATCGAGCAGCTGCCTATTCGCGTCATCAACTTCTCTAATCGCGATGATTGTACCCGCCATGACAAGCTGGTGAAGATGGTCGAGAAGATACTTGCTACGAAGAAAGACTCGGCCGCAGCCGAAGATGACGACGAGAAGTCCCGCCTCGACTTATTCTGCGCCGACCTCGAACGCGAGATCGACCGCCTCGTTTACGAACTCTACGAACTGACCGACGAAGAAATCGCCATCGTCGAGGGCAAAGCCTAAGAACCTTTGGAAAGAGCGGAGAATTCGCTAGAATTTGAGTCTAGCTTCTTCCCCCGGCACCGGAGACTCTTGTTAACTATGGCCCGAGGAATTCCAGCCCTAATACAACCGGCATTGCTCATCTGGGCAAGGCAGAGCGCTGGCATGGCGTTGGAGGCGGCGGCGCGGAAGGCCCATGTTGACGTTGAAGTCCTGAGCAACTGGGAAGAAGGTGAAGCACTCCCGAGCATTCCGCAATTGCGCAAGTTAGGCGAGATTTACAAAAGACCTCTGGCAGTTTTCTTTTTGTCCGAACCTCCGCAGGGTTTCGATCCGCAACGCGAGTTTCGCCGGTTACCGGGCGTGACCCCACAAAACGAATCAACCGAACTCAGGCTTGCTCTTCGCCTGGCGCTGTTCCGCAGAGAGGCCGCGCGAGAGCTATATGAACGCCTCGGAGAGCCTCTGCCTTCTTTCGAAGCGTCAGTGAATCCGAATGAGGACCCGGAAGTAGCTGGTCAGCGGATTCGTGAACTGCTGGGAATCAGTTGGGAAGAACAATTGGAATGGCCCAGCGCACATGCAGCTCTGAATGCGTGGCGGGAGGCGATCGAGGGCTTGGGCATTCTCGTGTTTCAGACCGGCGGAGTGGAGCTTGAAGAAATGCGCGGCACTGGTGTTCCGCACGGGCCTTTGCCCGTTATCGTGCTGAACAATGCCGATGCCCCACATGGCAGAATATTTACTCTCATTCACGAATTCGTCCACATACTTCTCGCCAATGGCGGGCATATTACGAGCACAATAGAAGGTGCGCGTAATCCTGAGGATCAACTGCTGGAGCGCGTCAGCAATCGATTTGCGGCGGCGGCACTCATGCCACGAAGAGAGTTCCTGGCTGAGGTTGCCGGTCGTCCGGCAGTGTTAGAGGGAGGAAACGACGCGCTGCGACGCTTTGCCAATCGAATCAAGGTCAGTGCGGAGGCGATTCTGAGACGCCTCGTTTCATTGCATCGCGTATCAACCGCACTCTATCGCCAGAAGAGAGAAGAGTGGCAGGAACGTTCGTGGTTTACGCCACTATCTTCTGAAGGTGGGCCTCCCATTCAAGTAAAGGTGATCGCTTCCGTCGGACGAGCCTTTGTCTCATTGATTCTGGAAGGATATCAGCGTAATGCGATCAGTAGTTCAGATGTGTCTGACTATCTGGGCGTGAAACTAAAATACCTGGACAGAGTCGCCGGGGAGCTAGCAACGAGACCGCCCGCCCAGATCCTTACATGACCTATTGCGTGGATACGAGTGGTTGGCTAGACGGATGGGAGCGTCATTACCCGCCTGATGTTTTTCCCTCGCTCTGGATCAGGTTAGATGAGTTGATCGACGCGGGTGAGATCGTTTCCAGCGAGGAAGTATACGTTGAACTGCAGAAGAAAGCCGACGAGCTTCACGATTGGGTGAAAGATCGCAAACAGATGCTCATCCCTTTGACGGAAGAGATACAGCGGCGCGCGGCAAGTTTGCTCGGCGAGTACCCGAGACTTGTCGATACATTACGCGGACGGTCGAAAGCCGACCCTTTCGTGATTGCGACGGCGATGGAACTTGATGCCGTGATTGTTACGGGAGAAATACTCACGGGTAAGATGGACAAGCCTCGCATCCCGGATATCTGTCAGGTGAAGGGCGTGCGCTGCATTACCTTTCTCCAATTGATTCGTGAGTTGGGATTGCGGTTCTAAGGACGGCATTCCGAAATGCGTAGGGCTGACCGCAAGGACAAGGTGCGTGCTTGCTACCAACATTGTGCCCTTCTTTATGTGTCCAACAAGAGAATGACGAACTCGACGTTGCGGGAGCGATTCAAGATTCGTGAGCAGGACTATCCTATAGCTTCTCGCATCATTAGAGACACGATAGACGCTGATCTGATCAAGCCCGAAGACCCAGAAAGTAAGTCTAAAAAGCACGCTCGGTATGTGCCGTTCTGGGCCTGATTCTTATGTGCCGCTTATGTGCAGATTTCGTGGAAAGTGACGGTCGTTGCCACCGATGGCAACGCTGTGTCAGTGACTTAGCAATAGTTTCTTATGTCCCGCTTATGTGCAAACCGTACGGAGAAATCCGAGGGTGGGGATTGAAGACCTTCCCCTAAATGCGAAGGGCCCCCAGGAATTCCCAGAGGCCCAGCGCCGACCGGACATTTCCAGTCCAACTTGAGTCCAAAGATGCCAGAATCCTAGTCAGTCGTCAATCATGGCTTACACAGAAGTCAACAGTGAGATCGGTTGGTGCAAAGGGTTGATTAAGGCTGACGAGAGGTCTGGAGGGTCGCGAAAATTCGCTCGGTACATACCTTTCTGGGCATGACTTATTTAAGAGTAACGCGGTCGAACGACGGGAAAAGCCTTGAACCCGCTGAAACGCAAGAACTTGCTTATTTAAGCGCAGTCCCCAAATTGGACCGGATCGCCAATCGAAGCGTCGTTGACCTCAGTTAACCGAAATGTTCAGCGAACAGCCGTTTGCTCTGGAGGCGGGCATACTCAGGCCGCGAGTGCGTGACGCCGCGACGAACAAAGGAACGCAAGCCATGAAGCCAAATCCCCAAGCGCCTTCGGACATAATTCTCTACCAGACGGACGACGGCAGCACACGGCTGGAGGTCCAATTGCAGGACGAGACTGTCTGGCTTTCCCAGGCGCAGATGGCCGAACTGTTCCAAACCTCGGTGCCCAACGTCAGCATGCACATTCGCAACGTATTTTCTGAGGGCGAGGTGCAGGCGGTGGCAACTGTTAAGGAATTCTTAACAGTTCGACAAGAGGGGAGCCGGCGCGTGTCTCGCTCGGTGGAACATTACAACCTCGATGTGATTATCTCCGTCGGGTACCGGGTAAAGTCGCAGCGCGGCACGCAGTTCCGCATCTGGGCGACGCAGCGGCTGCGTGAGTACCTGATCAAGGGATTCACGATGGACGACGAGCGCCTGAAGGAGCTCGGCGGCGGAAAGTACTTTGACGAACTGCTTGCCCGCATCCGCGACATTCGTTCGTCGGAAAAAGTATTCTGGCGCAAAGTGCTGGGGATTTACGCAACCAGTGTTGACTATGATCGGGATACGGACACGTCCCGGCAATTCTTTGCCACCATGCAAAACAAGATGCATTGGGCGGCACACGGCCACACAGCGGCCGAAGTCATAGTGGCGCGCGCCGACGCGGCGAAACCCAATATGGGGCTGACAACCTGGGCGGGCACTCGCCCGCAAAAGGCTGACTCCGTGTCGCCAAGAACTACCTCGACCAGGACGAATTGGCTGCGCTTAACTTGATCGTCTCGATGTATCTCGACTTTGCCGAACTCCAGGCGCTCAATCGACGGCTGATGTATATGAAGGATTGGATCGCTAAGCTTGATGACTTTATGCGGTTGAGTGAGCGTGACATCCTCACGCACGCCGGCAAGATCTCGCATGACGCGGCACTAGCTAAAGCAGACAGCGCTTGTCGTTTGGTTTCGCTCCGAGTTCCAACAGATACTGCACCACATCGGCGTGGCCAAAGTTGGCAGTACACGTGAGCAGCGTGTCGACATCGTCTCTTTTGGCGTCTGGCTTCAGGCGCTTCAAGATCTGTAAATTCTTACCGTATGCAGCAGCTGCCAACGCTGTCGTGTGCTCTGAATCATCTAGATCTTCGTCATCATCCAATGTCGGTCCACTTGAACGAGGATCTGCGCCCGCCCACATCAATAAACTCACCCACTTTAAGTCCTCTTTAAAGCAGAAGTGCCGTAGCGCCCGATCGGCCTGTTCTTGGAGTTGAGGAACAAGATGCGGATATTTCTCCCGACACTCCCGCCACGGACGAAGCGCGGTTCGAATTCTTTCGCCAAAGGCAACGGCAAAGGGAGAGTCTGTGATGAAGTCGGCCCCGTGGTCGAGAAAGTAACGAATGATGGTTGGATCCCAAAGCAGAAGCACCTCGATAAATGGGACGGCGCTGATCTCGGCGCCGTGTGAGACTAAGAGTTCAATGAGGTCTAAACGCTTATGGGTGAGAGCGTGCTGCAGAGCCCGATTCTTCAGGTCTTGGCTCGGCTCATTGCGAACAAGCAGTTCGACAAGACTATGGAAGCCAGTGTCGAGTGCAACCGCCAGGGGAATGGTTTTCAGGTCGGCCGGAACACAGAGCGAGTTTCCTAAAGCGATCCAGTTCTGGACCTCAAACAGCCTTCCGAGTCTGCACAATCGGAGAAGGTGCTTGGCATCGGCGATAGATAGAGTTTCGGACACGAACAACAATATATAAGCCACCCAACCATGATTTCTAGCCGCAATCAGGTTATAGCTACAATGCTGGGTAATGAATTCGGTAAGGTCGGCCAGCCACGCTAATTAAATTGTGCTTTAATAAGGCTCACGTGTTCTTTCGCTTACTTTAGTTTTGTCGCGATTTCTAAAATAAGTGCGAACTGATTGTGACGGCTCCAGTGCTTTTTCAGTAGAAATCGCCTCTCCACACTTTGAAGAAGAGTTGGCAATAAGATTGCGCTGATGTCCACGAATCTAACCGGCAGACAATGATGACGACACTAGAACTGCTTGCGGAGAAACCAAGTATCCCAACCACGACAGCGTGGTACTTGGCTGATCTCGGCGAAGCTCGTGGCAAGCAGGAACTCTTCACCAAGCAGTCACCGCAGCGGCTCAAGGTCTTGCGCGAACACGCCCTCATCGAAAGTGCGGTGTCCTCTAATCGAATCGAGGGGGTAGAAGTCGACAAGTCTCGCGTTGGGACGTTGATTTTTGGCAAGCCGCCATTCCAGGACCGCGACGAGGAAGAGGTGAGCGGCTATCGCGATGCGCTTAGACTTATCCACGAACGTGGCGCAAACCTTCCCATCTCCGAAGCCACGATCAAGAAGCTGCACAAACTTTCTCGTGGCAAGATCTGGGACGCTGGAAAATATAAAGAGAAGGATATCGATATCATTCAGACGTACCCTGATGGTCGCAGCCGGGTTCGCTTCAAAACCGTGTCAGCTAAGCAGACGCCAAAAGCAATGGCGGAGCTGACGGAATTGTGGCAGCGGGGGTTGCGAGAAAGATGGGTACATCCGTTTGCTCTTGTTGCTGCCTTAAACCTCGATTTCCTTTGCATCCATCCTTTCCGTGATGGCAACGGGCGGGTGTCCCGTCTCTTGTTCTTGCTTGCTTGTTACCATTCTGGACTGGAAGTTGGTCGCTATATCAGCCTTGAGAGGCTGATCGAGGAGAACAAGGAGCGTTACTATGAAGTCCTCGAACAGAGTTCTCAAGGTTGGCACGAAGGCAAAAACGATCCCTGGCCTACAATTAATTTTCTCCTCTACACGTTGACGCAGGCATGTAAGGAATTCGAAAGCCGACTCGGTCAGGTCAAGAGCCCGCGCGGCGAGAAAACAGCGCTCGTCGAGGCAGCCATCGCCCGGCAAAGCGGCGACTTCAGGGTGTCCGACATTCAGCATGCCTGTCCGGGTGTCAGCGTTGATCTGATCCGGACCGTGTTGAAGCGGTTGAAGGGATCCGAGGCTGAATGCCTGGGCCGGGGACCTGCTGCTAAGTGGAGTAAAAAGCGGAGAAAAAAGGTTATATAGGTAATACCTATTTAATTAGGTAATTAATTAGGTAACGAAGTTCCCAAGGTCGAGCAGTCTACCCCTGGGGCTGAGGAGAACGGCACAGTAAGGGGAAGTGCGCCAGAACGTCGGCGTCCTCGCAAATGAGATTTACGCCGAAGCTTGACCTGGACTAAACTGCGGCTATGGAGACTGGCGATCTAATCACGATTGACCCGGAGATTCTCGGTGGCGTGCCCGTATTCAAAGGGACTCGCGTCCCAGTGAAGACTC
>DIYZ01000168.1:18643-27293 GCA_002427845.1 Chloracidobacterium sp. UBA6041
CCCGTGACTTGGCGCGTCGAGTGTTGGAATGCTCTGAGCAGGCGTTGCTTCCTTCGGCCGCCGCATGAGGACTGTCACCCCACGCGGGCTGCCCGCGCGGGGACCCCGGATTTCTGCTCGACGAATGCGTACCGTGGCCGATGCACCGGCTGCTCAGCAGTCACTCTTGCTCAACAGTGCAAGAGCTAGGATGGGGCGGTATTAAGAACGGTGATTTGCTGCAACGTGCTGAGGGTGAGTTCGACCTATTCATCACTTCCGACCAGAATATCCGCTACCAGCAAAACCTCGCGGGGAGACACATTGCAATTCTCGAAATCTCATCCAACGACATTAGTCGCATAGAGGCGGCCGGCGCGCTAATTGAGGAGGCGCTAGAAGAGATTCAGCCCGATGAGTTCAGACAGTTGACCATCCCGTGAACGAGCGCACGGGTTCAGCTTGTGGCGGCACAGATTAGAGCGGATTCTGTTAAGCCGCGGTCCCAACCCGTCTGGCTCTCCCTCAGTCCGAATAATCTCGCTATTTGTTTGGAACGAAGGGCAGTTTCAAGAGTTATACTACCGGCTCTTAGTTTCTCTCCCGTTTACTTTCAGATCTCTTAATCCGCGAACTGTGTCACACAAAGGAGGGGCTTTATGAAGCTCACGCGCGTCGCGATTTTCGTACTGCTGACAACTTCAGTAGTATCTGTCTTAGCTCAAAAACCCAAATCCGAGTCGCGATTTCACAGGAGCTGTGATCTTGTGGGACCGCTGACAAAACTTGAGGAGTTTGACGCGCGCTGGGAAACCGTGATCGTCAGAGGCTCAACGCATGTAATGACTTTGACTGGCCGTAACGGCACCGCTCGCGTCGATGCGATCGAGCTGCGAGACGAAAGTAACGGAACCCGGGCGGCCGGCGTAATTGTCGAACTCCGCGACTCAACCCGTCAGGAGGCGACCCGTTCAGCGGACGAAGGTAGAGTGTTCATCGACTATGAAGAGGTTGACCCGCTGATAGTCGCGTGGGATCGGGTGGCGCGTACCGACGACACGACAACAAAACTCAACAACTTCGAGTCGCACTACCGGTCCAGGGGCGACCTGGAAATTTCAGCCTTTCGCCAGACACCGGGAGGAGCGGTAGCGACGGCGGTGTCGGGGGGTGTCTGCGACCGGGTAAGGATTCTGCTTTCGCTTGATGAACTTATCAAATTGCGATGGATGATCGTGCAGGCAAAAACAAGACTGGATGAGATCAAGTGAAGCCGGTCAAAGCAAAGATCGAATCCAGCCGCCGTCTACCTGGATTGAAGTTCCGGTGTTATAGCTGGCACGTTTCGATGCCATGAGAGTCGCGCGGCTCTCCCAGCCGCCGCATCGGGATTTTCAATGCCGTGCTTTTGGATCATTGGATCAACTGAAAACTGATTTTGCCTCAGTGAGGAAACGATTAGTGAGCGAAGGGCTCATCAGTATTGCTAAGGAACCTCTAACCTTGGGAGCCGATCACTATCGCGCTCGGTTCATTGAGCTCACAATCAATGGTGTGCCGGAGTTGCACACAGATGCAGACGACATCGGAGTGCTGCTTAATGGGGGTCCCGCGAAGAAACGAGAAGCTTTCTCCCGCATCTTTAACCAGGAAAAAGCGTTCATAGACTCGCTTCTACATGCAGGTATGAAGCTGCCGCCCAAGTAGCGTACGCGTAGTCGCAAACTCGTTTTTGGCCCGGAGAAAAGTTTTGGAGTTAGTTGAATTGAATCCTTCGTTCCTCGTTAGTCTACCCTTTTCCGCTGCCGCGCTCCTTTGGCAGGATGGCGCGGGAATACTCCGGCGCATCTGGTCCTACATCAGTTACCCACTGCCATTCTTCAATGACCGTGTTTCAGTCGGCAGAGTTGTGATTGGCATCGCGGTTCTTTTGCTCACGCTGTCTTTGTCCGGCCGCTTTAGTTCGCTTCTGGATCGACGACTTGCTAAACGCGGTCACATTGATCCGGGACTTCGCTACACAATTGCTCGGCTCGTCAGATATCTCTTTGTGATCGTCGGCGTTCTGATAGCGCTGAAACAATTCAGCATCGATCTAACATCGATTGCTGTCCTCTTCACGGCGCTCTCGGTGGGTATCGGTTTCGGTCTTCAGTATATTGCTGCCGACATTGTTTCGGGATTCATTCTGCTTTTTGAACGCCCGATTCGCGTTGGCGATCGCATCACAATTGGCGAAGACGAAGGTGACGTCCAGAGCATCAATCTGCGTACGACGCTGGTGATGACTAACGACCGCATTGCCATCATTGTCCCGAATTCGAAGCTCGTCAGTCAGCGCCTCATCAATTGGTCCTATGGCGATCCGCGCGCACGAATCTCCATACCGATCAGCGTATCAACGAAATCGGATATCGATCTGGTGACGCAAACCCTGCTGCTCGCCGCCGAAGACGTGGAAAACGTGCTAACCGATCCACCACCGAAGGTGCAGTTTCTCAGCTTCGGGGGCTACTCGCTCGACTTTCGTTTGCTGGTGTGGACACGTCAACCCAATCGCCATCCGCAAATCAAAAGCGACATCAATTATCGTATCGAGAAGCTATTTCGGGAGCGCGGCATCGAGATTCCTTACCCGACGCAGGAAGTACACTTCAGAGGACCGCAACCTCCAATCGAAACTGACGCGCAGAATTCGCCGGCACAAGCGAAAGGCTCAGACGAGAACGCGCACCCGTTCTCACCCCGGGAACGCGATCGATTGTGAGCGGTTCGCAATGCCCACCCGGTTCTTCAAAAACTACGGCGCAGGCGTCGCACACTTACTGACCGGATTCGTTGGTGTTGGCCCACTACATTTTTCCGTGGGATGGACTGTGGCGAGATTAAGATGCGATTGCAGTTTACTAAAAGGAATCCAGGCGCTCTCGTCAGCGATGCAAGCTTCCTTACTCGTTAACTTGCAAACATCAATCGCGTAAATTGGATGAATCTCCCACACCGCTATTCGTGGAAAATCAGTCTGCTTCTTCCCGTTGACGAAGAACTCGCCCGGCTTACCATTCTTGCAGGCAACGTGACTGCCGTCGAAAAAAAGCTGACCAGTGAGCCTCACGGGATGATCCTTGAAAAAATCCGTGTAATCCGGCGAGTCAAATAGATCCCAGGCGGCCGGACGATAGTGTGGAATGATCTCGGCAGTTACGCTTTGACAGGCTGTCGTGTCGTTCTTGACGCCCGTCAATTGCACGTGAATGTCGTTATACGGACAACCCAGGAAGTTGCATTGAACGCTTTCGCCGTTGCCGGCAGTGAAGGGTTTTTTGCTATCGACATTCGAGTGGCTGGCATCCAGTACGAAGCCGACGAAAGCCACGGCGTTGCCCTCGCCAAGTCTTGTGCCGTCAGTGAGCTGAATGTTTTTTAACTTTGTTCGGCTGGCCGGAGGAGTCCGTTCGGGAATTCCCGGCATCTTGTTAACCTTATCCTGCAAAGCTTTTAAAGTTTCACGCGTGACCGGAATAATGTTATCAGTCGCGGCGCAAAAATTGTTTTTGGCCTGATTCTGTTTATCATTCGCGGCGCTTTTGTGACAGCCTTTGTTGCCACACCTGAAATCGATGTCCTGCGGCTTGTTGTCAAATCCAGCAAGTTGCAGCGGAAGTGCTTTTGGATCGCACTTCTTGAACTTGAGTTGCTGCCCGCTTGCGTTCATGAAGTTTGGCACGATGATGAACATCAGGGTGAAAAGGAAAAACGAACCTGTTAGGGTGTGGAATTTTGAGCGGTTCATTTGATTTTGCTCCTGTGAGTTTTTGATATGGGTGATTAGCGGCGCAGACGCTCCTGTGGGTGCATTACGAAGTAAGACGTACCGCGCCAGTTCCAGATGGCCGGATACTATTCCTCACATGTGCGGATTTCAAGCTCTTCATAGCCTCTTCTGCGAGTGGCAGAGAAGAATTCTCCCGGTCTTCAATCCCGATCTCTTGTTGCGCCGAATACCCGGCTAAGGTTAGGCTAAAAGTGTCACTGAGTGAATATTCATTCAGTCGAGCAATCAGCCAACAAAATGCGTTCAGCTCGTTCACTTGGTTCGGATCGTCCCGTAATCGCCGACAAGCGCGAAGCAATTTTGCGCGCCGCCATTCGCGTCTTTGCTCATAACGGATACTTCAATTCCAAAGTTGCCGACATCGCCCGCGAGGCCGGCGTGGCTGACGGCACTGTTTATCTGTACTTCAAAAGCAAAGAAGAGATCCTTCATTCGGTATTCGATCGCAACATGGAGGAGGCGATTGCCGCAGGCCGGCAGCAACTGGAGCAACTCTCCGACGCGCGCGAGAAGTTGCGGCGCATTGCGCTGGTCCATCTCGAGCGCCTGGGCGCCGACCGCGACCTGGCCGTCGTATTCCAGGTTGAGTTGCGCGGCTCTACAAAATTCATGGAAGAATTTTCGGCTGCCGGCTTCGCGAAATATTTAAACCTTATTCGCGCCACTTTTGAAGAAGGCCAGCGCGCCGGCGTATTTCGCCCCGAGCTCAACGCCAAGGTTGTTGCCAAAATTCTTTTCGGCGCTTTGGACGAAATGGCCACGAATTGGATTCTTTCAAAACGCCGTTACAAGTTAGCGTCCATGGCGGACCAGGTGCTCGACATTTTTCTTAATGGAGTGGCCACGAAGTGAACGTGATCACTCAACCCCAGGCGCAACCAGCAGTGGAAACACGCAAACGTATGCCGGCGACCCCGGACGAACCTACCACGCTCGTCGAGGTGTTCGAATATGTCGCGCGCGTGCACGAAAGGTCTGACACGCTCAACTATAAGCGCGACGGTCGCTGGGTGCCGATTTCTTCAGACGAAATGCTTAGACGCGCGCGCCACATCGCCGCCGGTTTGCATTCGTTGGGCGTGAGAAGCGGCGATCGCGTGGCAATCCTTTCCGAGAGCAGGCCCGAGTGGACTTTGACGGATGCGGGCTGCATATTTGCCGGCGCCATCGATGTCCCAATTTATCCGACGCTAATGCCGCCGCAAGTTCGCTACATCCTGAAAGACTCCGGCGCGCGCGTGCTGGTGGTGGCAGACGAGGCAAAATTACAGGAGATTAATAGCATACTGGCGGAGTGCCCGGCGGTAGAGCACGTAGTCCTAATTGAGAAAAAGTCGGGCCACGAAGCGCCCGGAATTTCATTGGCGGAACTGGAAATCCGTGGCCAAACATTCGCAGAAGAGCAGCCGGAAGTCATTAACAAAATCGCCCACCAGCTCAAGTCGGATGATTTGGCAACCATCATCTACACCTCCGGCACAACCGGCGAGCCCAAGGGCGTGATGCTCACGCATGCCAATCTCGTCTCAAATTTAATCGACTCATCGGGGCACCTTTCTTTTACCCTGGATGACAATGCCTTATCGGTGTTGCCCCTATCGCATGTGCTGGAGCGGGTGGCCATGTACATGTACCTCTACCACGGCATGGCCGTTTACTTTGGTGAATCGCTGGAGAAGATTGGTCAAAATTTGCGCGAAGTGAAACCGACAATCTTTGTTGGCGTGCCGCGCATATTCGAAAAAATTTTCGCGCGTGTGAAGGAGAAGACGGCTGAGAAAGGCCGGGCGAACGTGGCACTCCTGAATTGGGCCGTCGCCATTGGGAAGCGTTACGCAAAATTAACAGCCGGCCATCAACGTGTGTCGCCGTTGCTCGGGCTTAAGCACAGCATTGCAGACATGCTTGTTTTCTCCAAAATGCGTGATGCTCTGGGCGGCCGCATTCGCTTGTTAATTTCGGGCGGCGCAGCGTTGCCGGAAGAGTTAGGCTACATCTACATAGGCGCGAATTTACCGATCGTACAAGGCTACGGATTGACCGAGACCTCTCCGGTAATAACCGCAGGCAGGGTGGAAGACAATCGCATCGGCACCGTGGGCAAGCCGATAAAAAATGTTGCGGTGCGCATCGCGAGCGATGGGGAAATAGAAACTCGCGGGCCCAACGTGATGCGTGGTTACTTCAACAAACCTGCGGACACTCAGGCTGTCTTCACTGAAGACGGTTGGTTCAAAACCGGGGACATCGGGACCATCGATGAAGATGGTTTCCTCCGAATTACCGATCGCAAGAAGGAACTCTTCAAGACTTCGGGCGGCAAATATATCTCACCGCAGCCCATCGAGCAGATGATCAAAGGATCGAGCTTCGTTAACCAGGTTGTTCTAATCGGAGCCGGGCGAAAATTTCCGGCTGCCCTGATTGTGCCTGACTGGGAACGCCTGGAATCTTACGCGCAGCTTAAAGGCATCAAGGCAAGTAACCACGCGGAACTCTGCAAGCATCCGCGCATCATCGATCTCTTCGAACGCCAAATTGCCGGACTGACGACGGATCTGGCCCAGTATGAACGCGTAAAGAAGGTGGCCCTGCTGGAAAATGAATTGACTATCGAGGGCGGGGAATTAACTCCAACCTTGAAAGTAAAGCGTCGCGTGATGGACGAAAAGTATCGCGATGTGATCGATGCGATATACGACGAAACACACGCGTGGCGCTCGGGAGCAATGTAAGAGTCCCGTTGCCCATGGCGTATCGGAAGTTGAGTCCAACATCCGCTCGCTACGGCTTGCAACGGTGTCCTTATCTGAGATTTGCAGATCACATCTTAACGCTGTGAGCTAATCGCGCTTGGCAACGGCGGGACAGTCTGGATCTTCAGGGCGCCAAGTATTCGCTCGGCCGCTTCGCGCGCAGCTTGCTTCAGTAGATATTCGCTATAACCAACGCTGCCCTGGCCTGACGATGGTGGTCCAACCACCACCCCACCCTTGCGATAACCCTGCTGATACGTATGGCCAAAAGCAACGTTCCTGGCGGTGGTAGGCGCAAAAACTGCATACTCGATGTAAAGCTGGCTCACATTGTCAACGATGGTAGGATCAGCGCGCACGTTCTCAACCTTAATTTGCAGCCAAACGACATACGCTTCCTTCTCCGCTTTTGCGCGAGTGACAGCATCGCTGCGGCTCAATTCCCCGTGCACAATGTCGACCTTCACCGCCGTAGCGTCGTCGAGACGTTCCGCACAACCGCGTGTTACGGTGTCGTAATAGCTCAAGGGAATGGTTGAGAAACCGCGATAGCGATCCACTCCAATGATAAACGTCAACACGGCCTTTTCTTTTTCGGCCGGCTTGCTGGCGGTTGGAGTGGGTTGGGGCGTTGCAGCCGGAGCGGGCGTGGACTTCCTTGGATGCCGGCCCGATTGCGCCACGGTAGTCGATGCACAACTTAAGGCAAAAATCACAGCGAAGCTGGCAGCAAACAGGCGTGTAAGTGGCAGGCCGTTGTGCATAACTTTTGAAGACGATCCATTGCGGGAACGTTTGACCGGTATTCTAACACCGCGACTGACGAATCCAGGACGTTGTTTGCTAAACTGCTCAGGAGTTTCACTCTCTTTTACAATCGGAGTCCCAGACCCAGTGCGTTCACTGATCATTACCGGCGTGCGCGATCAGGCGCGCGGCGTGCGTTCATTCGATCTCATGCCCGAAGGCGCAACGGAAACGCACGGGGTCGCCTTTGTGCCGGGCCAGGTTGCCGTGCTCGCGGTGGAGGATGAAGCGCCGGCTTACTTTGCGTTTGCCAGCGCGCCGGAAGACAGGGAACTGGAAGTGCTCGTAAAACAAAAAATGGGCGCCAGCAATTTGATCTTCGAGATGCAGCCAGGCGAGCGTATTCAGTTGTTGGAAGTCGCCGGACACGGCTTCGCTCTTGATGAACAGAAGGGCAAGGACCTCGTGTTTATCGCAATGGGCACCGGTGTTGCGCCATTGCGGTCGGCGCTGCGGCATGTGTTGAAACGAAAAGAGGACTTCGGCCAATGTGTTGTGCTTTACGGCGCGCGCACTCCTGATGACTTTTGCTTTCGTGATGAGACGGATGGTTGGGAGGACGCAGGCGTGGAGTTGCGCCAGGTGATTTCAAGACCCGATGGTCACGATTGGTCAGGGCCAACTGGTTACGTGCAATCGCTGCTGGACCACGTGTTGCCGAATCTCCAATCGCCGGTTGCGTTGATTTGCGGCTCGCTGGAGATGATTGATCAGACGCGCGACCGGCTCGGTCAAATGGGCTTCAGGCCGAACGAGATACTGACGAACTACTGACAACTACTGACATTTCTTATTCCTTTTGATTTGAGGCAAATACATCCTAAAGCGTTAGGCTTCAGAGATGACTGCCAATCCGTCCACGCCGACAAAGTCGGTTTTGTTATGCGTGATAAGCGGCGCGCCCAGGTACAACGCCGTTGCGGCGATCCAGGCATCTGCCGCCACGATCGGCCGTCCGTTTCGTCGCGCGCTTTCCATCACCTCAGCCCAATGCAAACTCAAGGCATACGACGAATATTCAACAACGTATTTCCCCAAGCGCAATTCGAGAGGTTGCCGCCGTCGTGGGCTCCAGCTCGCAGAAAGAGCCCACCGGATCAATTCCGCCTGCGTCTGAAAACTGATTACCAGGATGTTACCGAAGAGATGAGGTTGGTAGAGTTTACCTTCGTCGCGGCTTTTGTATATATATGACCAAACATCCGTGTCAATGACGCGGATTGCCATTATTCGACGCTCCGGATTGAGGGTCGCGCGCGGTCTTCGCGTACTT
>DIYZ01000159.1:0-3237 GCA_002427845.1 Chloracidobacterium sp. UBA6041
TATAGGAGGGGTCGTTCAACTCCAGCTGGTGGAGAAACCACAGACGCTGCTGAGAAAACGAGGCCTGCGCCGAACCGCGATCGGCCCGCCGTGTAATCGTCTCGGTAGTCGTCAGCCTGGCGCCGCTCTCCTTCAGCCGTAGCTCCAGTAGCGCGCGCTTGGCTGGTGAGAGATTTGAAATTCGCTTGTTTAGTTCATCCATGAAGTGTGCGGGTCGCTCATTCAAACGGAGGTCGTGCCTTCTTGCCCGAGCAGTTGCCTTGCATCTTCTTCCGACAACGCTTCGATTTCATTCAGAAAGCGCTCAGCCTCGTTGCTGTTCGCTTCTTCGATTTTCTCGGCGAGCTGGGCCACCGTGGGCGACTCGAACAGACTCCGCAGTGGAATTTCCAGGTGAAATTCTTTGCGCATGCGAGAAACCACTTGTGTCGCGAGCAGCGAATGGCCTCCTAGATCGAAGAAGTTGTCGTGCACACCCACGGCGCTCACCTTTAGAAAACTGGCCCAGATGCCCGCCAGCTCTTTTTCAACCAAACTTCGCGGCGCTACGAAATCGCTTTGCAAGCCGGGTCGCGTTTCGTCGGGCGCCGGTAATGCGTTGCGATCAACTTTACCGTTCGGAGTCAGCGGCAACGACTTGAGAAAGACAAAAGCTGAAGGGACCATGTAGTCGGGCAGCTTCTGTTTCAACGAAGCGCGTAGCTCGTCCGGAGAGACGGGAGAAGAGACCATATAAGCAACGACACGTTCGTCGGCAGATTTATCCCGAAAAACTGTCACAACAACCTGACGCACGCCAGCGCGACTGGATAGTGCGGCTTCGATCTCGCCCAACTCGACGCGGTAGCCCCGCACTTTTACTTGTGTATCGGCTCGTCCGAGAAACTCGATGTTGCCGTCGGGCAAATAGCGCGCCAGATCGCCAGTGCGGTACAACCGCGACTCGGGATCGCTGGAAAAAGGATCAGGAACAAACCGCGCTGCCGTTTCCGCGGATTGATTGAGATAGCCCGCGGTCACTCCCGCGCCGCCGATGTACAGTTCGCCGCTGATACCAAGCGGAACTGGTCGCCGACGCTGATCGAGAATGTAACAGCGCGTATTTGCGATTGGGCGGCCGATGGGTACGGTAGACGAATAGCGCGAAAGATTCTCTGTGTCCACGCTAAACGTCAGCGACCCGACGGTCGTCTCGGTTGGGCCATAGTGATTGATTATCTGACACGGGTGGTCCATCAGTCGGATGCGCCGGGCTAGATCCCATGAGAACGCTTCGCCGCCAAGAATCAAATACTTCGCGGGCAGAATCCGGCCATCAGTCTGCGAAGCAAGCAATGCGCTGAAATGCGACGGTACGATCTTCAACACATCAATGGGCCGCCTGGTGAAGTAGTCTCGAAGGAGGTCACCTTCCATGGCAACGTCGTACCCGAGAATGTGCAGACACCCGCCCGAAACCAGCGCCGGAAAGATGCAGGTATTACCCAGATCGGCGCTGATGGTAGAGACAGTCGCGAAACTGAGCGGGCGGTTAATCTGCAGACGCTGCAAAATGAATTGCGTGTAGTTGATCAGATTCCGATGACGAACGGCCACGCCCTTCGGAATCCCTGTTGAGCCAGACGTGTGAATTACGTAAACAAGATTACCCGCCTGGGTGATTGATGCTGGATTCGTGTTTGGCTGGGCTTCCAGGAAGGCACGATCGCTGCAGAGATCGATCGTCTCGGTTGATTCAAAAGGTTGATTGTTGGTGGCCCCGTTGTTGGAAATCAGTATCGACGAATTGCTCTCAGTTAATTGAAGCGCCAATCGGTCTCGCGGATGATCGGGATTGAGCGGCACATATGCGCCACCAGCTTTCAGAATGCCCATTAATCCCACGATCGTTTCAACCGAGCGCTCGACACAGAGCCCCACGCGCGCGTCTGGTCCAATACCGCGGCGGCGCAGCAGGTGGGCCAGTTGGTTGGCACGCACGTTTAGCTCGTCATACGTCAGTTCTTGATCCCCGGAAACAACCGCGATCGCCTGCGGCGTTCTCGCAACCTGGTCTTCAAACAGTTGGTGAATGCCTTTTCCACCGGGCAAATCAGCAGCGGTTTGGTTGAACTCAACCAGTAACCGTCGGCGCTCGTCATCGTCGAGAATCTCAATCGCCCCAAGGTCGACTTCAGAATTCTGCAAGACACCGGAGAGAAAGCGCTGAAAGTAACCGGCAATCTGTTTGACGGCCGCGCGATCGAAGACTTGCCTGTTGTATTGCAACTCAGCCGAGATCGCCTCATCAGAGCGAACGCAGGAGAGTTTGAGTTTGAAAGGACTGAAGCAAACGTACTGCCTGATTACGGAAAACGACACAGGGCTCGCACCGTATCGTGATTGACGCTCTTCAAAGTCGAAGGCCACTGAATCGCTAATCGTATTCGCAGACGTGCAAGGGTCAAAGTACTCTTGCCATTCGTCAGCTTCCTTGAGAGCGTCACTGACCTGTCGCAGATGTTCGTCAAAAGACTTGTCTTCGCAATGAAGCCGAATCGGCAGATACTTAGCGTAGAGACCCAGCGCGTTCTGTAGGTCCGCGAATTTGCGACCCGTGCAGAGGTTGTACAGAACAAACTCTGATTCGGTTTGTCCGGCGAGCCTCCATACCAACGCCTGCCAAGAGGCGAAGAGCAGCGCCGAGACTGAGATCTCGCGTTCACGGGCCATGGCTTCGATCTTTGAAAGGGGTGAATCGAGATCGACGGCAATCGAATCGGGTTCAAATGCTCTCGTCCCGGCGTCTCGCCTTCCAAGTAGAATCGCCGGCCCAGGAACACCCGCAGCCTCCCGCTTCTGCCAGTGAGTTTTACCGGTTAAGACACGTACATCGTCTGCTCCGAGCTGTTCATTTTGCCACTCGGCAAAGTCCGCGTACTGCATCGGTTCGCCGGGAAGCTGGTGCTGATTCAGGCACGACGGGTAAGCGCGGCTGAGTTCACCCGAGAAATTTGCGAGTGAGATTGAGTCGCCGCAAAGCGCCGGCAGCGAGACCAGCAGGACGTGGCCGTCGTTGGATTGTTTGACTAGCTTAGCGCGCAGGAGTGGTCCCTGATAAAAGTCGAAGGGCCGCTCGCTCTCGCCGGCAAAGTATTCCGCAATTCTAAGTCTCTGTTCCGTCACATCGAGACTGCTCAAATCAACAGTCTCCCATGAAAACTGCGACGTCTCCCCAACGACTTGAAACAGCGTTTT
>DIYZ01000159.1:3450-18418 GCA_002427845.1 Chloracidobacterium sp. UBA6041
CCCTCGAGCAGGATCACGCTCAACGCGCGAAAGGGTTGCCCCTCAGCCGTCTGCTGAAGCGACCAGAGACTTCTTTGCTGTGGTGAAAGGCGAAAACCTTCTACTGCTGAATTCTGCATTGCTTCCGTCAAGCGCGTGGGCGCTCCCCTCGCTCGATCTGTTCTTTGCTGACAAGGTTGCCTAACGCGACCACAATCTTGCGCTCCCCCACAAACGAATTCCGCGAATGCGCCACCAGCATATTGTTGAGCATGAGAACGTCGTGCTCTCGCCATGCGAAACTCACCGCGAGTTTGCCGTAGAGATCGCTGAGATATTCCATCACTGAATCTTCAATCGGCGAGCCGTCTCCGTAGTAAACGTTGCGCGGCAGATCCTCTTCTTTCATCATCGACAGCAGCGACTCGCGCACCGCCGGCGCGAGACACGAAATGTGATGCAACTGCACCTGATTGAAAAAAACCTTCTCACCGGTCTGGGGATGTCTGACGACCGCCGGACAGATCTGACGTGTGCGCAGACTATTGCCACTTGTCCATTCGAAATCGATTTCTGCCCGGCGGCAGTAGTCTTCGACCGCGGACCGATCGTTGGTGTGAAAGAAGTGCTGCCAGCTCACATCCAAACCATCGGTAAAGTTGCGCACGTACGTCAATCCTTTTTGCTCGAAGCGTTCTCTTATTGCCGGCTCCATCAACTGATAAATCTTCCGACTATCGATGATCGGAGACTCGCCTCCAACTGCGGCGGCCTTGACGCAGTAAAACCAGATCAGCATCGGCCAACGATGCATGTGCGAACTCTCGTTGTGAAACAGGATCGTCTCGTCGGCCGGGTAAGGAGTCGAGCCGTAAACCTTGCCGCCCAGTTCTTCGCGCGGCAGGTCGCCATACTCGCCAAACAACTCGGGACAGATCGCGGAAGCAAACTTCTCAAACTCCGGCACTGAATCCACGCTGAATCCACGAAACAGAATCGCGCCATGTTGCAGCAAATTCTTTTCAATGAACTGGCGATTATTCCCAGCCCATTCGCCGAGATCGATATCGTCCGCGTCAGGCTTGAGCACCAGGGGAAGCGTGTTTCCGGGTTGCAAGTAGTCCGTCTTCACGCCGCTCAACTGAGACAAGTCAACCCCCCTGCGGCGCGTCGAGCGTAGCCTGCTTATCTGCGATTCCTCTTTTTCTTTCTTTTCCATCTGCTGCTGTTTTGCTTCGTCCTCAGTCAGAAACTCATAAGAGTCCAATTTAGCCGAGGGTTCTTTAATGATTGAGCCAAACAGTCTCTCAAAGTGAACCGACATGTTGGCGATCCTGCCGGGCTCGAAAAGCTCAGGGTCATACAGCCACAAGCCCGAGAGACCATTTTCGGACTCAGCCAAGAATAGCACCAGGTCGAAGCGAGAACTCTCGATCGGCAACTCAAACTGCGATACTTGCAACCCAGGCAACGTGAACAGGGCCGGATTGTTCTGCATCACGAGCAGCACCTGCACCAGAGGATTCCGGCCAGAATCACGTGGGGGACTTAGTTCTTCAACCAGCTTATCAAACGGAAGATCTTCGTGTGCGTAAGCTTCCAGCGTCGTCTCTCGTACTCGTCTTAACAATTCCGTGAACGTCGGATTACCCGAGACCTTCGCGCGCAGCGGCAGCAGGTTGGTGAAGAAGCCGATTAAGCCCTCAGTCTCCACTCGATTGCGATTGGCGACATCGGTACCGACGATGAAGTCTTCGTGGCCCGTGTAACGCGAAAGCAGTAGCTGGAACGCAGCCAGGCACGTCATGAAGAGCGACACTCCTTCATTTCTGCTCAGTTGCTTCAGGTTGTTACACAAATCCGCGGCTATCGTCAGCCGCTGGTAAGCTCCGCGAAAGGACTGCACGACGGGTCGGGGGCTGTCGGCCGGGAGTTCCAGCACTGGCTGAGCGCCCGCAAGCTGCGTCTTCCAATAAGCGAGCAGTTTATCCATCACGTCGCCTTGCAACCATTCGCGCTGCCATATGGCAAAGTCGGCATACTGAATCGGCAATGGCGGCAGCGGTGAAGGCTTCTCATTCGCGAAGGCCTCGTAAAGCACGGAAAACTCACGGAACAGCACCGCGAGAGACCAACCATCAGCAGCGATGTGATGCAAGGTGAGAACGAGCACATGATCGCCCGCGTCGATTCTGATGAGGACCGCACGCAGCAGTGGATCGCGCGAAAGATCAAAAGGTCTGCGGATCTCTTCAGCAGCAACTCTTTCTGCTTCGGTCTGGCGCTGCGCTTCGGAAACTGCGGCGAGATCTATCAAAGGCAAAGAGACTGTTTGCGGAGCAGCGATCGACTGAAATGGATCATCACCCGTGCCAAAGAGGGTCCGCAGCGATTCGTGGCGACTAACGATCTCGTTGAGCGCTTCCGACAATGCGGCAACGTTGAGCGAGCCACGCAAATGAACCGCGCGCGAAATGTTATAGAACGAGCTACCGGGTTCGAGTTGATCCAGAAACCAGAGCCTTTGCTGCGCGAATGAAAGCGGCAGCTTGCGGTCTCGCGCAACGGGAACAAGGGGTGGCGCGTGCAGCCCCTGTTGCGTCTGAATAACTGCTTCGAGTTTTTCGGCAAGGCCGGCGATGGTGGGCGACTCAAACAAAGCACGCAGGGGCAGCTCAACGTGAAACGCCTCTCTGATTCGAGACATAACCTGCGTTGCCAGCAACGAATGTCCGCCGCGTTCGAAGAAGTTGTCCTGAATGCCGATGCTTTCGAGGCCCAGGACCCGGGCCCAGATATTAGCTAACAGGTCCTCGACCGGATCCCGGGGCTCAGCGAACTGAGTGACAGCTCCTGATCCAGTGTAGTCAGGCGCTGGCAGTGCCTGGCGATCCACTTTCTTGTTTGGCGTCAGGGGCATTGCTTCGAGCAGTACGAATGCCGAGGGCACCATATAGTCAGGCAACGACAACTGCAGGAACTTCCGCATCTCGTTTGCACTGGGCATGCCGCCTTCTGCTGTGAGGTAAGCGACGAGTCGCTTGTCGCCTGGCCGGTCCTCCCTGATCGTCACGACCGCCTGCGCGACGCTGGGGTGCTGGCTGAGCACCGTTTCAATCTCGCCAAGCTCGACACGGAATCCGCGCAGCTTCACCTGGTGATCGAGACGACCGGCGAACTCGAGCATGCCGCTCCGCCGCAGCCGAGCCAGGTCTCCGGTGCGATAAAGGCGCGCGTCCGGCCGTTCGCTGAATGGATTCGGAATGAATTTTTCCGCTGTCAGCTCCGGTCGATTCAGATAACCGCGAGCCAAACCAGCCCCGCCAATGAATAATTCACCGGCAACACCAAACGGGACCGGCTGGAGGCTCTGATCCAGGAGATAGACTTCAAGGTTAGCGATCGGCCGGCCAATTGAGTTCAACGTAGTGTAGGCATTAGTCTGCGACAGACTTGCGCTTGGATCTTCCTGGGCGGAATCACAGACTGAGGTCTGTGCCACTTTCTCGATCAAACCGCAGGTGGTCCAGACGGTGCTCTCTGTTGGGCCGTAGAAATTCCAGACTGGAATCCCCAGTTGCGCCAGCTCAACAGCCAGCTCCTGATCCAACGCATCACCGCCACAGGCAATGAGACGGACGCTCCAATCTGCTTTTGTCAAAAGCCCAGCAGGTGCCAGCGCCTGTTCCCGGGCCCGCAACAATTCTCGGAGCGCTGAAGGAGTTTGATTCAAAATGGTGACACCTTCGCGGCAGAGAAGGTCGTAGAAGTCAGCGGGCGACTGAACGACATCAAGCGGAACGACCACCAGTGCGCCACCCTGAAGCAAGCTGCCCCAGATTTCCCAGACGGAAAAATCAAAGGCGCTTGAATGAACAACGGTCCATATGTCACCAGCGCGAAAACCGAGCTGCTCGCGGGTGGCCGCGAAAAGATGGACCACTGTCTCGTGTCTGATTTGAACGCCCTTGGGCCGGCCGGTCGAGCCCGAAGTGTAGATCACATAAGCGAGGTTCTCAGGTGTCACCGTGTTCGACGGATTCTTCGCGGGTTCATCGGAAAACTGCGCCCAGTCATCAACGCACACAATTTGTGCCGGGAGCGACGGAAGAGTCGCCAGCAATCGTGCCTGAGTTAGCAGCACTGGTACACGAGAATCCTCCAGCATGAAGGCGAGCCGCTCCGCTGGATATGCAGGGTCCACCGGCACGTATGCGCCACCTGCTTTCAAAACTGCCAGAAGGGCGACGATCAACTCCGCGGAACGCTCCATGCAAACGCCAACCGACACCTCCGGCTTGACTCCGAGCGCTCGCAGATGATGCGCGAGCTGGTTGGCTTTCTGATTCAGCTCTTGATAGCTCAAGCTTCGATCGTCGAACACCACTGCGGTTGCCCCTGGTGTTATCTCCGCTTGAGTTTCAAATAACTGATGCATGCACACTGCAGCGGTGCGCTCGATCTGAACTGAATGCGACTGGGCGAAAAGTTGCCGCTGTTCCCCTTCACTCCAGATCCTAAGATAGCCGATCTGCTCTTCCGGATGTTCCAGAATGCTCTCGAGCAGCGCCCCATAGCTCGACATCATCCGGCTGATCGTTTCGTCATCGAAAAGGTCGCTGCTGTATTCCCAGATGGCGCTCAGCTCCCGTCCCTTATCACTCATAAAGAGCGACAGATCAGTTCGCGCCGTACCACGCTCGACCTCCAGCCACCTCAGAGCGAGTCCTTTATGATCCAGAGCTTCCGGTGTGTTTTCCAGAGCGAAGATCACCTGAAACAGCGGCGTATGGCTCAAGCTCCGCTCCGGCTGCATGGCTTCCACCAGCTTGTCGAACGGGATGTCTTGATGCGCATAGGCCCCGAGTGCGGTTTCGCGAACGCGTTGCAGCAGCTCGCGGAACGTTGGGTTGCCCCCAAGATGCGTGCGCAGCGGCAGCGTGTTGGCAAAGAGGCCAATCAGCCCTTCCAACTCTGATCTCGTCCGGCCGGCAATCGGAGTGCCTACCACCACATCGTCTTGCCCGCTGTAGCGCCAAAGTAACACGTCAAAGGCAGCCAACAACGTCATGAAGAGGGTTACTCCCTCGCGACGGCTGAAGGCTCGCAGTCGATCGGCAAGACCAGCGGGCACTTTTGTGTAGTGTCGGGCGCCGCCAAAGGTTCGTATCGCTGGCCGCTGCCGGTCCGCTGCAATTTTGAGAGTGGCGGGCGCGTCCGCGAGATGTTGGCTCCAATAGGAAAGCTGGGCTGCCAGAACTTCACCCTGCATCCATTCACGCTGCCAAACGGAATAATCAGCATATTGCACGGGGAGTTCAGGCAAAGGAGACGGCTGCCCAGCGGAGAAGGCTTCATACAAAGTGGCTAGCTCGCGCAGGAACACCCCCATGGACCATCCATCGCTGATGATATGGTGCATGGCGATCACGAGCATGCTTTCTTCAGCGCCGATGCGAATGAGGGTGGCGCGCAGCAGTGGACCCGCAGCCAGATCAAAAGGTCGCTCTCCTTCGATTTGCGCCCAGCGCCTCGCTTCAGCGTGCGCCTCTTCCTTGCTCCGCGCTCGCAGATCGATCACCGGCAACTCTAGTATCAGCTCACGGGCCACTGCCTGCATCGGCTGGCCGTCGACCGTTACGAAAGACGTGCGCAGCGATTCGTGACGTCGTGCAACCTCATTCAGGGCTCGTTCAAGCGCAAAGAGATTCAGACGACCGTCGAATCGCACAGCATAGAGTAAGTGAAAAACGCTCTTGCCTGGATCAAACTGCTCGAGAAACCAGAGCCTTTGCTGGGCAAACGATGCTGGAAAAAGAAAAGGGTCCATTACCAGTTTTGTTCTGTCATGCGCATCTTGCGCGTGAATCACCGGCCAGACTGCCGTGGGCAGTTGTCTTATGGTGTCCGCGAAAGCTCATCTATCAGACTCTCTTCAATCGCTGAGGCTAAACCCTCGACCGTTCGATGTTCGAACAAAACACCGAGCGGCAGATCGATCTGAAAAGCCAGGTTAATTCTGGAGATCACCTGAGTGGCGGTTAGCGAGTCGCCCCCCAATTCAAAAAAATCCTGCTGCACGCTCACTCTTGCGGTACCGAGCACTTCAGACCAGATGCCGGCAATGATTTCTTCCGTCAAATCACGTGGCGCAGTGAACACGTTGTCCCCGCTGGCAGGCACCGGTGCTGGAAGCGCCCGCCAATCTAACTTCCCATTTTCAGTCAGCGGCAACTGCTCGAGATACAGAAAAACAGATGGCAACATGTAGGCCGGCAACTTGCTGGTCAGGAAAGCCCGCAATTCATTTGGCGTTGTTTGGTCAGATGTCTGCTCCGGCAACGGGACAACGTACGCCGCCAGACTCTTCCGCCCAGGCCGATCTTCTCTTACAATGACCGCGCAATCGCGCACCGCAGGATGCCGGGCAAGACAACTCTCGATTTCGGCTAACTCAATCCGGAACCCGTGTAACTTGACCTGGCGGTCGACACGACCTTCGTAAACAATATTTCCATCAGGCAGATAGCGCGCAAGATCGCCAGTCCGGTACCATCGCGCCCCCGCCTCACGGCTGAAGGGATCGGGAACAAAACGTTCGGCGGTGAGGTCAGGACGCCGCAAGTAGCCGCGCGCCAGGCCCGCTCCTCCAAGATAAAGCTCGCCGCAAACTCCGACCGGGACCGCGGCAAGGGACTGGTCGAGCACATAGCTTTCCATGTTTGAAATCGGGCGGCCGATGGTCACGCTTCTTGTCGGTCGTTCACGATCAAAAACCCAAAACGTGGCGTCGATGCAAGCCTCGGTTGGCCCATAAAGATTAATGAGGTCAGCAGCGGAACGGGCCGAGAATCGCTCCACCATATCCCGCGTTAGGGGTTCGCCGCCGCAAAAAACGCGCTTCAGACTATGACACTGGGCCAGCGCCGGTTCATCCAGCAGCAAACGAAGTAACGAGGGAACGAGCTGAAGGGTAGTAACTTCATATCGTTGGACCGTCTGAACCAAATACAGAGGATTCTTGTGTCCATCGGGCCGCGCCAATACCAAGCAGGCGCCCGCCAGCAGCGGCGCATAAAACTCCCAAACCGAGGCATCAAAGCTGATTGGCGTCTTCTGCAAAACGCAGTCTCCGTGCGTGAGCGGGAACTCTTTCTGCATCCACTGCATGTGGTTGCAAATTGCCCGATGCGTTATGACTACGCCTTTGGGTTCCCCAGTCGAGCCGGAAGTGTAGATCACATACGCTGGATGCTGTGGGTGCGCGTCATTCTCCGGCGGAGTCGTCGGCTCTGATAAGAAACGCTGACCATCTTTCCCGAGATAAATGCGTTCAAGATCATTGACATCCAGGTCTAATTCCACCGAGCGCTGGGTCAGCAAGATCTTCACTCCGGCATCAGCCAGCATGAAAGACAGGCGCTCTGACGGGTAACCGGGATCGAGTGGAACATAAGCACCACCCGCCTTCAAGATACCTAGCAACGCGACCACCATCTCCACCGATCGTTCCATGCACACGCCAACTAGCACTTCCGGGCCGACATCACGGCTTCGCAGATGATGGGCCAACTGGTTTGCCCGGTTCTCAAGCTCAGCAAAGCTTAGCTGTTCGTTCTCGAAGACAACCGCCGCTGCCTCGGGCGTGCGCTTAACCTGCTCCGAAAAGAGCTGGTGCAGACATACTTGGGAGCGATAACTTTCGCTGGTCTGATTCCATTCAGACAGCAGTTGCCGGCGTTCAGTCGGAGACAGCATTGAGAGCTGCCCCACGCTTCGATTGAGATCTTCAGCCATACCTTCGAGCAAAGAAGTCAGGTGGCCCAGCATGCGTTCAATCGACGCGTCATCAAATCGGCGGCCATCATACTCAAGCCTTAGCAAGAGTTCTCTGCCAGAATAGGCGGCAAGGGTCAGCGGATAGTGCGTTTGTTCCAACGAGTCGAAAAGGCGACCTTGCCACTGTCCCTCCGACTGTTTGATTTGATCGTTGAGCCGATAGTTCTCAAAAACCAGAACGGTTTCAAAGAGCGATTTCCCCCTCGGCGCCTCGCCCCACTCCTGAATTTTCGCCAGGGGCGTCTGTTCATAGGCGCGAAAAGCAATTTGCTGCCGGCGCAACTCTGTTAACCATTCGAGCAAAGGCTGCTCCGGATCCACATTCACACGCAGCGGCAGTGTGTTGATGAAAAGCCCGAGCATCGATTCTGACTCGGTCAGTGTCTGGTGGCGACAGGCTCGAGTTGTTCCGAAAACTATGTCCGCTGATCCGTAATAACGGCTTAGCAAAACAGCCCAGCTCGCCTGAACCATGGTGTTAAGGGTGATCTGATGTTGTTCGGCCACGAGCTTGAGCGCGGTTGAGAACTCTTCCGACAGTTCGAGGCTTTGAGTCGGAAAGCGTCTGGGGAGAGTCGATGTGAATTCTTCGTCTCCTGTTTTCAAAAGCAACGGTTTGAACCCTCGAAGATATTCAATCCAGAAATCCCTGGCCTTTGACCACTCTTGCTGCTGAAGCCAGTTGATGTAGTCACGGTATGGCCGCCGCGTCCTCAGTTCCGGCACCGAGCCGTTCCCGCGGGCGTCGTAAAGGGCAAACACTTCCTGCAAGACGGTCAATTGGGAACGGCCGTCTAGCAGCGCATGATGAAAGGTCCAGACGAGGCGGTGATGAGTGTCGGCGAGTCTGAAATGGGCCAGCCGCATCAATGGAGGCTTGGTGACATCAAAGCCTTTCTTGCGGTCGCTGGCCAGGAAGTCTTCGAATTCCTGCTGCCGCACCTCGGGAGTAAGGTGCCGCCAGTCTTCATTCCGCCAGGGTAGCTCGATTGCTTTATAGACTTCCTGGATCGGCTCTGGAACTCCCTCCCAGCGAAACGCTGTTCTTAGAATCTCGTGGTGCTGCAAGACCTGTTGCCATGCCTCCAACAAAGCAACAGGGTCGAGGTTTTCCTTCAAGTCGCAGGTCATTTGCTGAATGTAAGCGCCACCTTCGTGGAGACTATGCAGCAACATGCCCTGCTGCATAGACGAAAGCGGATAGCTGGCCTCGACCTCGTTGGTGTTCATCTGAGAATCATCTAAATAGTCTTGTAGTAACAGGCTGCCACCTGTGATCGGGTTCACCAAACGCAAAGGCTAGCAGCCTGTGATACTCAACCACGCGGCAGTCGCCTGATTTCGGGTACAACCTTCTGATCTTCGGTCCCCGCATTTCGCAGGAACTCGGCCAGACCGACAACGGTAGGTTGCTCGAAAAAGTACCGCAGCGGCATATTCACATTAAACGTCTCGCGAATCCGGGCCATTACCTGCGTTGCCAACAGCGAGTGTCCACCGAGATCGAAGAAGTTGTCGTAGATTCCAATCTCTTCACGACCCAGAACATCGCGCCAGAGACTCGCGAGCTTGATCTCGGCTTCGGAGCGCGGAGCAACAAAAGCATCAGCCAAATCGGGTCGGGACTTTTCCGGCAAGGGCAACGCGCGTTGATCGATCTTGCCGTTTGGCGTTAGCGGCAGCTTCTCGAGAAACACAAAGTAGGCCGGCGTCATATAGCCTGGTAGTTTCTTTTTCAAGAAGCCTTGAAGCTGTTCCCTCAAATCCGCGCCGACTTCTCCCGGATCGGCCACGACGTAAGCCACCAGGTCTCTGTTACCTCGTTCGGAGTCCCTCAGGACCACTACTGCGTCTTGCACACTCGAGTGTTCTCCCAGAGCCGTTTCAATTTCCCCGAGCTCGATGCGGTAACCACGCAGCTTTACTTGATGGTCCAGCCGGCCAAGAAATTGTATCGAACCATCCGGTCGATAACGCGCCAGGTCTCCCGTCTTGTAGAGGCGCTCATCGGCTCGACTGCTAAACGGGTTAGGAACGAAGCACTCGGCTGTTAGATCAGGACGGTTCAAATAGCCACGCGCTAGTCCATCGCCGCCGATGTACAGCTCTCCGGCAACACCTATTGGCGCGAGCTCCGTTTGCCGGTCGAGGATGTAGACTTCCGTGTTTGTTATCGGAAAACCAATCGGCACGCTGCTCTCAAATCGCTCTCCGCTCTTCACTCGATAGCAGCACGTGAACGTCGTGTTCTCCGTCGGTCCATACCCATTGATCAACTGGCATCCGCTCAATTCGTCCGCCGCCTTCTCCAAGTGCGGCACGGAGAGCACGTCGCCACCGGCCAGAAGTTGTCGCACGCCGCGCAGGTTTTCCAGGTCTGTTTCCACGATCTGATGAAACAGTCCCGCCGTCAGCCACAGCGTCGTCACTCCGTTGTGCTTTACTGCTTCGCCGAGCTCTCCCAGCGCCGCCAATCCCGGAGGCATTACAACGAGCCGAGCGCCATTTAGCAGACTGCCCCAAATTTCAAACGTCGAGGCGTCAAACGACAGGGGCGCAAATTGCAGAAAAACTTCGTCCGGCCCAAACTGTGCATACTCTGTCTCTTTCACCAGTCGCACGACGCTCTGGTGCGTAACGCTCACCCCCTTTGGTTTACCCGTCGAGCCTGAGGTATAGATCACGTATACCAGGTTCTGAGGCGTGCAGTTGTTCTCAGGATTCTCTGCACTCTCTTTAGCAATCTGCTGCCAGTCGCGATCCAAACAGATCACTTCCGCGACATGTGCGGGCATCCGCTCTACCAACTGCTGCTGAGTGAGCAACACTGGGGCAGCGGCATCTTCCAGCATAAAGGAGAGGCGCTGCCGAGGGTGTGCAGGATCTAAAGGTACATATGCTCCGCCAGCTTTGAGAATCCCTAATAGCCCCACGACCATCTCCAGCGAACGCTCCATCAGAATGCCGACGCGCGCCTCTGGGCCAACGCCGCGCGCTCGCAGGTAATGCGCCACCTGATTGGATTTCCGGTTCAATTCCGCATACGTCAATCGCTCTTGTCCGAACACAATAGCCACGGCATCAGGAGTACGCTCGACCTGTGCTTCGAAGAGTTCGGGCACACATTCATCTTGCGGATACTCACGGTGGTGGTCGTTCCACTCCACCAGCAACTGCTGGCGCTCTGTTGCGGTCAACAGTGGCAATTCAGAAATCCGGCAGTCGGGTTTGCTGACGATGCCTTCGAGTAGAATTTGAAAGCGCTGCAGCAATCCCTGAATCGTGTGGCGATCGAAGAGATCCGTGCTGTAAACAAACTCGCACCCAAGGCCCTCGGGCAAATCCCAAAAATATGCCTCAAGGTCCAGACGCGTGACGCTGGCATCAAAGCCTATTGGGTCGACTATGAAGTTTCCCATACCGAGGGCCTGAGGAATGTTCTGTAGTGAAAGAGTTACCTGGAATAACGGATTATGGCTAAGACTTCGTTCCGGTTGCAGTTCTTCAACCAGTTTCTCAAAAGGCAGGTCCTGATTACCGTAGGCCGTTAGTGTGGTTTCTTTCACTTGCCGCAGCAACTCGCGGAAAGTCATATCGGCGCTGATGGTAGAGCTCATTACCAGGGTGTTTACGAAGAAGCCCACCAGCAACTCGGTCTCTTTACGAGTGCGATTAGCAATGGGAGCTCCTATCACGATTGTATCCTGCCGCGTGTGACGCCACAGGAGACTCTGAAAGGCTGCCAGCAGAATCATGAAAAGGGTCGCGCCTTCCTGGCGCGCCAGGTCTTTGAGCGCTGCATTTAGATCCGCCGACAGGGTAAGAGATTCGTAAGCGCCTCGGAACGTCTGGACTGGTGGCCGTGGCCGGTCGAGCGGCAATTCCAACATGGCCGGCGCGCCGGCAAGCTGTTTCTTCCAGTATGAGAGCTGTTCCTTGAGAGTTTCTCCTTGCAAAAATTCCCGTTGCCATATGGCAAAGTCGGCATATTGAATCGGCAATTCTTTTAGCGGAAAAGGCTGGTTGGCTTTAAAAGCCTCGTACAGAGTAACCAGCTCACGTAACAGCAGCGCAGTGGACCACGCATCAGTTATGATGTGATGCAGCGATACGAACAGAAGGTGATCTGCTGAACTCAGGCGGACCAAGCTGGCCGATAGCAAGGGTCCATCAGCGAGGCTAAACGCAATTTCGGAGTGCTCGACAGCCAGACGCGCTATCTCCTGGGCACGCTCGTTTTCGGCCAATCCGCTAAGGTCAATCAATGGCAAGGGCAAATCCTGGTGTGGTTGAATGATCTGGACCGGCTCGTTGCCCGCCAGACGAAAAACTGTGCGTAGAGATTCGTGACGCTCGACCACCGCGTTGAGTGCACGCGCCAGCGCCTGGCAATCGAGGTCCTCGCTGATCCGCACGTGGCGAGAGACGTTGTAAGACGAATTGCCCGGTTGTAGTTGGTCCAGGAACCACAGCCGCTGTTGCGCGAATGAGAGCGGCACAAGATCCTGCCGCGGACGGCGAGGGATACTCCGGCTCACTTGGCTGGTGTCAGAAACTCCACGCAGGCGTTGCTCCAGCAGCGCGCGCTTTGCCGGCGATAGTCTCGATTTTTTATCACTGACGTTTTCCATTTCAACCTTTATCCAAACAGCTGATGCGCCTCATCCTCCGGCATCGATTCGAGTTGAGCGACCAGGTGATCTTCGATGGCAGCCGCAAGCGCGGCCACGGTCGAGTGCTCGAAAACTGCCGACAACCGTAATTCAATCTTGAAGATTGCGTTTATTCGGGAAAGCACTTGGGTGGCTCTCAGCGAGTGGCCACCTAATTCAAAGAAGTTGTCGTGGATGCCAATCTGGTTGAGACCCAGAACTTCACTCCAGACGCCGCTGATCAATTCTTCCGTTTCGTTTCGCGGCGCAATAAATTCTCGCTTCAAATTTGTCAACGAAGGATCGGGCAGCGGCAGCGCGCGCCGGTCGACCTTACCGTTTGCTGTTAGCGGCAGTTGTTCCAGAGTGACAAAGTAGGTTGGTACCAGCACAAGTGGCAGCTTCTGCGCCAGATATTCTCGAAGTTCTGATATCTTGACCGAGTCTGATGTGTCGTGAACAACGTAGGCCGCCAGCGCGTTCTCGCCCTGCTGGTCTTTAAGAGAAACGACGATAGACCCCGCCACCGATGGATGCCTGCTGAGTACGGCATTGACCTCTTCTGGTTCGACTCGCACGCCACGAATCTTGATCTGTTCGTCAAGGCGTCCAAGTATGTCCAGAGTGCCATCCGGCCGATAGCGACCACGGTCACCCGTCCGGTAGAGAAGATCATCTGCATCATCAGTGAACGGATTCTTGATGAACCGCGCCCGCTGTTCTTCCGCGGCGTTGATGTAGCCCAGCGTGCGGAATGGCGTGCGAATCACTATCTCACCCGGCTCCCCAATGCCGCAGAGGCGGTCGGCGTCGTTCAGCACCAGCGCCTGCGTTTCAGGCAAGGGCCGGCCAACCGGCTGAATCCCGAACGCCGGTTCGTCCGGCACCACGTGGAAACATTTCGCCAGCGTCGTTTCAGTCGGACCATACAGATTCACCAACTTTCCTGACGCCACCTCGCGCCACCGGCGCACAAGGGAATCCGTAAGCGGCTCTCCAGCAAAGAAAACCCAACGCAGGGAACGCAACGAGACCTCCTGCGGAACATCGTTGAGCCAAGTCTGCGCGAGCGTCGGCACGGTGTGTAGAATCGAAATCTGCTCGCGTTCAAGCCACGCAAGAATGTTGCCTGATGCCGCGTTGGTTGGGTCGTGAGGCAAATGGAGACTCGCGCCGCTGGTCAACGGCAGGAAGATATCCCGCAGCACTACGTCAAAAGATAAACCAGTCAATTGCGCGGCGCGGTCCTCCGCTGTGATTCCAAACTCTTCGCGCTGCCACTTGAGAAAGTGACTTAGTCCTTTGTGGCATCCGAGCACGCCTCTGGGAACACCACTGGTGCCGGAAGTAAAAAACAGATACGCCGGGTCCGAAGCACTGAGTTCGGGTAGGCGAAAGCTTCCGGGTAGCGCAGTTCGTGCGGATTCAGATGATGTCCGCGGGTCTTCACACACCAGCGTGATGGCGAGCGAGGGAAGCTCACGCATCCAGTCGTCCTCGGTTCTCCATTTACCTACATACAACAGACGCCTGGCCTCAGCTTCGTGAACCATCAGCTTCTGCCGCTCGCTCGGCAGATTCTGATCGAGAGTGAGAAGCACACCGCCACTGCTGAGAACACCCAGCATGCTGGCAATCAGTCCAAAGCTCGGCGACCCGCTGACAGCCACCACGTCGCCTTTTTTCAGACCCTCAGCCAGCAGTCTGCGTGCTATCGATCGAGCTTCTTCGGCCAGCTCGCTGTAGGTCCAGGAATTCTGTCCTTTGCAGATCGCCGGACGATCCGGAATCTCCTTTGCTCTCGCGAAGAACGTTTCTGTGATGAGATCGTATTCGGGCTCAGACAGTACGGCCGTGGGATCGGGTAGCTTGCGCTCCGTGGGAGCTACCAGTGAATACTCTGAGATCCGTTTGTCAGGCCGAGCGACGATCTGCTCAAGTAGGTAGCGAAACTGTTCCAGCATCACGGCCATCCGCGCCGGCGCAAAAAGATCAGTGTTGTAACTCAGTATGAGCTGGATTGTGTCGGCATCTTCCGCGGCATACATAGTGAGATCGAATTGCGACCAGGCGGCTACCGGCGAGAAGACTTCTGCGGTAACGCCAGAAAGTTTCACTTTGTTGTCCGCGGAGTCATAAAGATTGAAGAAGACTTGAAACAATGGCGTGCGGCTCAGATCGCGTTGCGACTGCAGCTCTGCCACCAACTGCTCAAACGGCACATCCTGGTTTTCGTACGCACCCAAAGCTACGTCACGCACCAGCGCCAACAGCTTTCGAAAATCTAAGTCATCGGAAAATTTAGTGCGTAACACCAAGTTGTTGAGAAAGAGCCCAATCAAGTATTCGGTTTCGGTGCGCGTGCGATTGGCAATTGGCGAGCCGACGAGAATATCATCCTGACCTGTATATCGATGCAACAGGATATTGAAGACTGCCAAAAGCGTCATAAAGGTCGTAACGCTCTCTCGCTGGCTCATTGTTCTCACGGCGTTTAC
>DIYZ01000159.1:18610-18931 GCA_002427845.1 Chloracidobacterium sp. UBA6041
TCCGTCGGCAATTCCAAAACGTTAGGGGCGCCGGCGAGCTGGCCCTTCCAGTAAGCCACTTGTGCATCCAGGGCATCTCTTTGCAACTCGTTGCGTTGCCAGAGAGCATAATCCTGATATTGGATAGGAAGTTCCGGTAGCGGAGATGGTCTTCCAGCAACGAAGGCTTCGTAGAGTGCTGACAACTCCTCAAAGAAAACTATGATTGACCAGTTGTCAGAAATGATGTGATGCATCGTTAGAAGCAGCACATATTCTTCTTCGTCTACCCGCAGCAAGAGCGCTCGCATCAGCGGACCCCGAGCTAGATCAAAGGGTCCC
>DIYZ01000159.1:19182-53041 GCA_002427845.1 Chloracidobacterium sp. UBA6041
GTGCGTAGTGTTTCATGTCGCCGGATAATCTCGTTAAGGCTCTGTTGCAGCGCGTCTACATTGAGCTCGCATGGCAGGCGCACAACAGAAGGCATGTTATAGACAGGTGTGCCTGGCACCAACTGATCCAGAAACCACAACCGCTGTTGGGCAAACGATAGAGGCAGCCTCCCATTGCGAAGCGCTCGCTGCAAGGGCAGAGTCTCTACTGTCTTCCCTGTTCCGATCTTCTTGCACAGTTCGGCCACTGTCGGAGATTCAAAGATGCTGCGCAGTGGCAACTCTACGTGAAACACATCCCGCACGCGGGAGATTATTTGCGTCCCCAGAACCGAATGCCCGCCCAACTCCATAAAATTGTCATAGATGCCCACACGATCCAGCTTCAGTATACTTGCCCATATCTCTGCCAGTTTTGCTTCCACTTCATTGCGCGGCGGCTGGAAAGATTCCTCGAGTTCGGGCCGGGCCGAATCAGGGGCCGGAAGAGCCGCGCGATCGACCTTCGCATTCGGAGTCAACGGCAACGCGTCAAGCAAAACGAAAGTTGAAGGAATCATGTACTCGGGAAGTCTTTGTCTGAGGAAGCTTCGCAAGTGAGGCAAGAGTCTGCGAGTGAAGACTCCTCGCAAGGGATCATTGCCGTAACCACGCCAATCCTTCGTCAACTCCACTCTTGGTGGTATTGCGCAGGCAGCCATGTCCTGTACACTTAGCGCGCGCGGTCTCAGGATAACGTCATAGCATTCGCGCTTTCCTGACGCGGACCACGTTACCTCAACTGCGCAGTTGAACTCGTCACCAATCTTCCACCACTCCTCAGGGTCAATGCCCGGTTTCTCGATGTCGTCTCGTAACCTCCCGCGCAAGTCACCAACTGTCTCGACCCCATTGGCAGCTAGCAAGTCGAGAGCTTTGATTTCCAAGAGGAGACGCGCATTCGTCACGTTGTTAATCACCAGATTCTGAGGCCCTGTTTCGGCCAATACCCGTCGAAGTTCTGACACGGTTTGTGGCCCGGTCTGCCAATCGAGCAACGAATTCTTCGCCGAAGGAGTAGACCCGCCCCCAATACGGAGACAAACATCGTAGCGAAACTTCGTAGTCTCGTTCTGTGCGCTTCCGCGCTTCAATTGCACTTCAACATGGCTTATGCGCCCCAGATGAGCTGGCAGGGCGTGGAAGAACGAGGGGTCTATCGCCAGCTGTTCGTCTTGGAGAATGCTCCTTCGTGCCCGCTCTATCAAATCAATCGCAGAGAGAGAGTTTGGCGCTTGGTTTACTTGCACCGACGTGTGAAAGGCTGTGAGAAGTGCGAGATTGCGCACGTCACCAATGAATATCGCGCCACCGGGTTTAGTTAGCCGAACCGCCCCTTCCAAGACTTTCACCAAGTAGTCGAGACTCGGAAAGTATTGCGCCACCGAGTTGATGATGACAGTATCGAGCGATTCCGGCTCGAAGCCTTCAAAGTCGTCGGCCATTCTTTGCGAAAGCACTACTTGAGACAACTGTGGCTCGGTCTTCAGCCGCCGTTCCAGGAAGACAAGGGCCCGTTCAGAGGGCTCAGTGCCAAAGTAATACTCACACTGCGGCGCAACGCGAAAAAGCAACAACCCACTTCCGCAGCCGATCTCCAGGACCCGCTTGGGATGCAATGCCAGGAGCCGCTGAACTGAGTGGTCTACCCACTCCTCCATCTCCTCGACACTGTAAGGTAGCCCCGTGTAACTGCTGTTCCAACCAATTATATTGAAGCTTGGATCCTCTTGCTGAGCTGGTTGGCTGTATGTTTCGTTCCAGATAGCCATCCAATCCGACAGTCGTTGATCCTGCAGGCTTGTCTGCGAGTCGCCATTATTGCTGCTCGCCCTTGTGACTACGTAAGCGACCAGTCGCTTTTCGTCAGGAGTGTCCTCGCGTGCCGTCACGACGGCTTCCGCAACTGATGGATGCTGAGCAATAACTGCCTCGATCTCTTCCAACTCAATTCGAAATCCTCGGATCTTGACCTGATGGTCTACGCGGCCGAGATGCTCGATCTCCCCGTCCGGCAAAAAACCAGCCAAGTCCCCGGTCTTATAAAGACGTGCGCCAGGTTCATCACTGAAACTATTGGGAATGAATCTCTCTGCGGTAAGCGCCGGACTATTCAAGTAGCCGCGCGCCAATCCGGATCCGCCGAGATATAGCTCCCCCGCAACTCCATCCGAGACGGGTCGTAGATCCTGATCGAGTATGTAGGCTTTCAGACCGAGAATCGAAGACCCAACGGAAATTGAGCTTTGGCCCAAGGTCTCTCGTTCCACTCTCTTTATTGTCGCCCACACCGTACTCTCGGTCGGCCCGTAGAAGTTCCAAAGTGGAACGTTCCAACCAAGTAGTTCCGCAGCAAGTGTGGACGGTAGAGCCTCGCCGCCACAGATGAGCAGTCGGAGGTTCAAGTCGTCGCATGAACGATTCTTGGTCGTCTCAAGCAGTTGGCGAGCAGCCGAAGGCGTCTGGTTGAGAATAGTGACTTTCTCTTCCGCCAGAAGTTGATAGAAATCAGATGGCGACTGAGCCACTTCGAGGGGTACAACCACCAGCCGACTGCCCGAGAGAAGAGGTCCAAAGATCTCCCACACCGAAAAATCAAATGCGTAGGAATGAACGACGGTCCATACATCATCGCTTCCAAAATTGAGGACAGGCTGGCACGCGCTAATAAGATGAACAACACTTGAGTGAGCAATGCAGACTCCCTTTGGTCTTCCTGTGGATCCCGAGGTGTAGATAACGTAAGCCAAATTCTGCGGATTGCATTGGCTCTCAGGATTCTGATCGCTTTCCTTGCCGATATTCTTCCAGTCTGTATCAAGGGCAATCACTTCGATTGCCGGCCAAAGCAGCTTCTCCCGAAGCGCATCTCGAGTGAGGAGCATCGGGGCCTTCGCATCGTCCAACATGAACGAGAGCCGATCATTGGGGTAGACAGGATCAAGGGGGAGATAAGCACCACCCGCCTTCAGGATGCCGAGCAATCCAACAATCATCTCCAGCGACCTCTCGACACAGATGCCCACCAAGACTTCCGCCGAAACCCCGCGCGCTCGCAGATAGTGCGCCAGTTGGTTCGCCCGAGCATTCAGTTCACGGTACGTCAACTGCTCGGCTTCAAACACGACTGCAACTGCATCCGGCGTGCGTTCAACCTGCTCCTCGAACAACTCGCAAACACACCTGTGTCGAGGAGGGGCTGTCTTGTTCTTGATCCGGTCGAACCGCATTCGTTCCTGCTTATTTCCTGTTTAATACTACAAGTAATCAACTCAAGCTGGCCTTAAATCGTCAAGGTCTGCTTAGGTCTAGCCATCATGACGAAAAATGGTTGATTCCCGCTTGAATAATTTGCACTATAGGCGCTTCTTCGTGTTCGAGGACTTGGCGCACTAGTATGACATTTAAGAGAAAAGCGCAAAAGTAAGAGAAATGTGCAAAGGCGGTGAGATTACCTGAAAAACGAGGACAAATCGGCCTTTTGGAACTCTGACTGATGCACAATCGAATTTGCTAGGGCAGTTTAGTCAGAGTTGATCCGGGCTGGAGCCCTGAACTGATCCAGGAGAAGACAACTATATGTCTCAAGACGAGCGCGAAGACACAACAATATACAAGGTAGTAGTTAACCACGAAGAGCAATACTCCATCTGGCCTGTGGATCGGGAGAACGCGCTGGGCTGGAGCGATGTGGGCAAGGCGGGGCCAAAAGCGGAGTGCCTGGCCTATATTAAGGAGGTTTGGACCGATATGAGGCCGCTCAGCCTGAGAAAGAAGATGGAAGAGGCTGCGAAGCAGGAGAGCTGATCAAGTCCGACAAACTTCACAGTTTGTCGTTGACGTTTGCAGCATAGACTTCAATCTTTGATTCCGCGCCCGCGATCACAAATAGGGTCTATGCTCCTTCGACAAATTAAAGTTTGTCGGACTGTGAATAACCGTGCGTCAGTCATCACAGGAACTACCGAGTTCTTCCCCATCATGGCTTCCAGCGCCTGACCACTTAACACTAGGAGCAACGGACGTTCACGTTTGGCGAGCCTCACTAGAGCAAGCGCCCGCTGTTGTCGCAAGTCTGCGCCGGCTTCTCTCCCCGGATGAGCAGGCCCGAGCAGATCGTTTTCATTTCGAAAAGGATCGCCGGCATTTCATAGTCGCGCGGGGATACTTGAGAAAGATCCTGGCGCGCTACATGGGCATCGCGCCCGCTGGAATCCAGTTTAGCTATGCCGATCACGGCAAGCCTCGAGTCGCATCGCGGATCGCTCAGGCTCAGCAACTGAATTTCAATCTCGCTCACTCGGGTGGCCTGGCTCTTTATGGCTTCACCCGCATTGGCGAGATTGGCATTGACCTTGAACACATTCGTCCTGACTTCGCCGGCGACGACACTGCACGGCGCTTTTTCTCCACCACCGAAGTCGCTTGCCTGAGCAAACTTCCCGTGCGCGCGCGTCATGAAGCTTTCTTCAACTGCTGGACCCGCAAGGAAGCCTTCATCAAAGCGATAGGAATAGGTCTCTCATTGTCGCTCGATCAATTCGACGTCGCGCTGGCGCCTGCTGAACCAGCGGCGCTCTTGCGCACGCGTTGGGACGAAGCCGAAGCCGCTCGCTGGTCGCTGAAGGCGATCGACGTTGGTCCGGGTTATGTCGCGGCAGTGGCTGTCGGCGGACACAACTGGCAACTGACTTGCTGGGAATTTGACAAGGAACGTCTGCTCTAAAATCCCTCTGGTCCTGACGCACTCACGCGTGCGGTTGCTAATTCGAGAAACACAGTTTTCGCAAATCGCGAAGTGGAGCATTATTGGGTCGGCATCGTTGAAGCCGGAGTCGAGTGCGGAAAAGGCGACACGCAGTCCAACTCGGTCGGAATACGCTTTGAAGTCTGCCAAATCCGGTAGGAGCAAGGACGGCTTGGTGAGTCTAACCTTTTACCATTATTGAGGGTATTGGTAGGCGCGTGGGGATTTGAACCCCAGACCCCTACCGTGTCAAGGTAGTGCTCTACCCCTGAGCTACGCGCCTAAAATTTCAACCCAATCTTTGAAAGACCTGAAACGAGGCCCGAAAGTAACAAAGGCCCTTACCCCTGTCAAGCGACTGTTCAAACCGTAATCACGCGGAAACAGTGAACCGGAAACTGTGAACTGAAACCGACGCGCGAAAGCGATTAACCAGAAAGAGAGAGCAGATCAATAACTGAACACGCTACACATTGAACTTCAAACCGCTAACTCTGCGCCGCGGCCTGCTCCCACTGATCGTAAAGAACTCTCAGTCGTGCTTCAGTTTGCCTGTAATCCTCGTCAAGCTTCATTAGTTCCGCGGCATCGCGCGCCACTTCGGGTTGTGACATCTGCTCTGAAATCTCGTTTAGCCTTTTTTCCGTCGTAGCGATCTCTGCTTCCAATAACTCCGGCTTAAGAACTTCGCTCTTGTTCTTTTTGACTATCTTGATAGCGGGAGTTACTTTGATTGCCTTCTCTTTGCGCTTCCCGCGTTGCTTTTGATTTACCGCAGTCGTAGGCTTAGCCGGCTTTAGTGAAACTTGATCGGTTGGCCCACTGAACGACTTGTCGGAACCAACTGCCTTCTTTTCAAAAACTGGAGCGTCCGTTGAAGCTCGTCCCGCTTTCCAATCGTGATACTCCGTATAGTCGCCGTTGTAATGGACCGCATTTTCTGAATCATCAAGCGCAAGAATTTGCGTCGCAACACGGTCGAGGAAATAGCGGTCATGGCTGATCGTGATAATTGTTCCCTCGAAGGCGTCGAGCGCTTCTTCCAGTGCCTCGCGCGAGGGAATGTCCAGGTGGTTTGTGGGTTCGTCGAGAACCAGCACGTTGACACGCGAGTAGATTAACTTGGCGAGCGCCAGCCTTCCCTTTTCACCACCTGACAAATCCCGAACGTGCTTGTAAACGTCATCCCCGGTGAACAAAAACTTTGCCAGAAAAGAACGCAGCTCTCCGGCAGTGGCCCCGGGCGCGGCTACCCTTCTTAACTCCATGATGATTTCGTTTCGATCATTAAGATCATCGAGCTGCTGTGCGTAGTAACCGATCTGCACTTTCGTGCCCCAGTGTATCTCACCCGCCAGCGGCGGAATCTTCTTCAGGATGGTCTTCAGAAAAGTGGTTTTGCCCGATCCGTTTGGCCCGATAATCCCCAGGCATTCGCCGCGTCGCAGGATGAACGAGATGTCGCTTGCCAATGCTTTGTCGCCATAGCCGATGGCGGTTTCCGCGACGCTGAGGACATGATTCCCGGTGCGCTCAATCACCCGCAAACGAAAGTCGCCCGACGATTGATCTGCACGGACCGCGTCAATCCGCTCCAGCTTCTCCAGCATCTTGCGACGCGACTTCGCCTGCTTGGTCTTTTGACCGGCTAGATTTCGACGAATGAATTCTTCGGTCTTGGCAATCAACTGTTGCTGATTGTCGTAAGCACGCTGCTGCGCTTCCCGCCGCTCTTCCCGCTCGACGAGGTAATCGGAATAGTTGCCCGCATAACTGGAGGCGCGACCATTTTCCAGCTCGATGATCCGGCGGCAGCAGCGGTCGAGAAAATAACGATCGTGGCTAATGATTACAAAGCCTGCAGGGCAGTCTTGCAGAAATTCTTCCAACCATTCAACGGCGTCAACATCGAGATGGTTTGTCGGCTCGTCCAGCAAAAGCACGTCAGGCTCGGCAAGCAGAAGGCGAACCAGACCCAGGCGATTTTGCTGGCCTCCTGACAGCATTTCAGTTTCCCTGCCCCACGTCGTACGGTCGAACCCCAAGCCCTGCAAGATTGCTTCGGCCTTCGCCGCATATTCAAAACCGCCCTCCCGCTCAAACTGATGCTGCAAATCACTGTAGCGTTCCAGAATCTGTTCAAGATCGTCCACAGCGTCGGCCATGCGATGCTCGAGCTCATGCATCTCGTGCTCAATGTGCTGCAAGTGGCCGAAGGCCGACAGAGCAGACTCATGTACAGTCGATCCAGCTTCAAAGTGAATGTGTTGGGCCAACAAACCGAAGCGGACGCCGCGCGCGCGCACGACCTCGCCTTTGTCAGGCACTTCTTCGCTGCTTATCAGCCGAAAGATCGTGGTTTTGCCGGAAGCGTTCCGGCCCACCAGCCCGGCGTGTTCGCCGGGATTAATTTGCAGGGACGCGCCCCGCAAGACATCCTGCGTGCCGTAGGACTTGTGTACTTCTGAGAGACGAAACAACATTTGCGCGCTGAAAACTACTACGGTTTTCTGGGTGAAAAAGGAAAGCGATTGATAAGTTACCGCACTCCACAAAAAGCGGGTGCGGAGCTGACGAAGCCTCCTACACCCGCGGAAACCTGATAACCAAAGGTTAGTGCTTCGGTGAACTACTCGCCTTCGAACTTGCCGGCGAAGCTGGCGACGCTGGCGACAAAGCTGGTGCCGTTGCGGCCGGGCCCGCCCCAGCGGGACTCGCAGCCGGTGAATGCACGGCGTCCAGACCGGCCGGCCGCAAGCCCAGATTGCTCGGATTGCTGAGCATGTTAGTCGCGAGATTGTTGACTATCTTGGCTTCGTTCGTCGCTACCTCAAGCAGCGCCGCATTCAGAATCTGTTTGCGCTGGCTGACCAATCCATCAGTGATCTGCTGCCGCACATTCGGGCTCTCCAGCGTCAGATTCTCGGTCTGAAGCTGCTTTCGCGTGAGCTTAAAAATGTACCAGTGGCCGTTGCTGAATCGCACGGGCGCTGAATATTCACCGATTTGCATTGGACCCAAAAACTGCGCAATCAAATCCGGGGGGAAACCACCATTTTGCTTAAGATCTTCTTCCGCTGCATAACCAAGGTCCCCGCCATTGATGTTAGTGTTAGCATCCTCGCTTTCCTCGCGTGCGATGGTCGCGAAGTCGCCGTTGCTTTTTAAACGCTGATAAAGACGATCTATTTTCTGTTTGGCTTCAAGGTCGCCCTTAGCATCATTCTGGAGCCCGTTATCAGCCGGATCAACGACGATGGCAGCCAGACCGACCCCCCGCTTGTTTACGAATTGCTGCTTATTGTTGTTGTAATAGTCCTCGACTTCTTTGTCACTAATAGTGATCTTGCCAGTTACCTTATCTTGCAATCGTTCAATGGCGGTCTTCTTTCGCGTGTCTTCGCGGAGTGATTCTACTGTCTGATTCTGATCTTTCAAATACTTCTGAAACTCTTCTTCCGTCATGTTAGCCTGCTGCTTTTGCTTGTTTACTTCTTGTGTGATCTCTTCCTCGGTAGGCACCAGCTTTTCCTTTTCAGCGCGCTGAAATATGACCTCTTTCTGAATCAGGCCCTCAAGCACCTGAAGTCGCGCCTGTGCCAGTTGCAGCGGCGACATCTGGGCCTGCTGACCCCGCGTTTGTTGACTGATAATCTGATCGACTTCTTTCAGCATGATTGTCTTACCATTAACAGTGGCGGCGACGTCGCTACTCTTATTGTCGGAACTTCCTCCACCGCTGCATGCGAAGGACAGTGAAATCAGCGCCAGCAGGGTCGCTGCGATAGTTAGTTTTGCGGTTCTTTGCACTTTGGATCGTTGCTCCTTTAGAAAATTGCCCGTCATTGCGAGTCCGCGCCGACTTGACGTTCTCGAAAACGGTTTGTTATAAATTTCGTTTCAATATTGCCCGCTTACTGAGTCCTATGACCCCTCGGGGCAATCTTAAAGCTCTGGAGGTATCGTAAAAATTATGGCCAAACGTTGCGAAGTCTGCGGTAAAGGTCCCCAATTCGGGAACAATGTATCTCACGCAAACAATCGAACGCCCCGACGTTTTAATCCCAATCTACAGTCCATCCGTGTCCAGCTTCCACAAGGTGGCGCGCAACGGCTGAAGGTTTGTACGAGTTGCATCAAAGCCGGAAAAATCGCCAAAGCTGCCTAGCACTTACTCCTACCAGCAACTGAGCCGGTGCGGGCCGAGAGCCGCGCGCCGGTTTCTCATTTAAGCGAGCGCGATCGCATCAATTTCGACTCTGGCGTCCCGGGGTAAGCGCGCCGCTTCCACCGTGGATCGAGCCGGTGGTTCGTCTGCAAAAAACTTTCCGTAAACTGTGTTCATCGCTGCGAATTCCTGCATATCGGCGAGGAAAATGGTGGTCTTCACGACACGATTAAGAGCGCTACCCGCAGCCTCCAGGACGGCCGCGAGATTTTCTAACACCTGCGCGGTCTGTTCCTCGATACCGCCTGACACGAACTGTCCGGTTTGCGGATCCGTAGGTATTTGACCAGAGCAGAAGATCAAACCATTCGTCTTAATGGCCTGGGAATACGGTCCGATGGCCTGGGGGGCGTGTTCTGTTTGGACTATCTCCTTCACAGTCGCGAATGCCTCTTTTTTCTTGCGAAAACGAAAAGCGGGATTCTATCAGAAACCCAAAGGAGGGCAAAGTGGACTAATCTGTTGGTAGTGTCCTAATTTGAAATTTCATTCAACAACTTCACATTTACCTAGCCAGAACGTCACATACTCTGGGCCTAACGCGGTAATTTTAGTGATTTGCCCAAAGACCGTAATCGGTTCGTCTCGTCTTAAAACCAGAACGCGATCCACCCATCTTTGCTCCTCAAAGTCGGCAATGAAACCGAGGCGAGATCGTGGGGCTGTTCTTATATTCACGGTTGCGTTTGGCCCACCGCTGTACCGGGAAACGTCAATGACTTCTCCCGAAACCTTCACCCACTTGCCGATGTACGTTTCAACAAGCTTGTGGGCTTGGGCATCATTATATTTCGTAAAGAAATCTGCCAAATATTCCGGCTTAACGTCTAAGAGTACCCGTTCTTCATTGGCTTTCGCCTTGCTTGGCGCGGAGGCTAGTCCTGATGAGGCGGATTCCGTCCCTCCATTGGCCAAGCGATGTTGCCAAATAAGACCAACGCCGAAGGCCGTTACACATAAGACACTAAATGATAGCAGGAGCAGTTCTCTGGCTCTTCCTTCACGCCAAACGTACCACTCCATTAAGAACACCGCGTATCCGAAGAGTACGAGTGCCGATGAAAGCACGCTCCATACAAACCACCGACCATGAGCACTAAAGGCAATCGTAAAAGGAATAACGAAAATCAGGGGAATGAGCCAAACAGCAACCTTCCTCCAGCGATGCTTATCTTGATTCTTATATCGACCCTTCTGGGCGGCCTCCTTACCGGGATTGCTATTTCGGGAGCTTTTATATCCAGATGATCTTGGCATAATAATTATTAAACGTAGTACGCAAATGGTGTATTGACGGATTACTGTTTCCGTAGTACAGTAATTGGCATGGCAAACCTACTACTGCTCGTCAACTTATGTTGAGACTGTGCCCGTAACAGAAACCTTCCACGGTGAAACAGTCTGGCAAGGTGAGGTAGAAGTCTTTGATATTCGCGGCCATCCTAAAGCCAAGCGAGCCTACGCATGGGGACACGTTACCGGGGAAGAAGATCAAGCGAGAAGGTATGTAACAGTATTGGAATTGCCGCCCGTTGACTCACCGCAAACTGCGGTCAAGGTGGCAGTAGCGGCGGAGATAAAGAATGCGAGAGAAAAAACCAAAGGCCGGACGCCCTAAATTTGCGAAGGGCGAAGCGCGGGAAACAGTATTGCAGTCTCGCGTACAGCCTTCCGAAAAGGCCGCCTATCAAAAAGCAGCCAAGGCCCAAGGCAAAGAGTTGTCAGCCTGGATACGCGATACGTTGAATGCTGCCGCTAAGTAGACCCCACCTTATAGTAGGCCCACCTAAACCTTAAGTTGTTGATTCTGATCCCACTTAAAGGCATTAGCAATTCAAAATAAAAGTTGTATATTGATTTTGCTTTGGCAGAACGAACTGCGCTCTTGGGTTGTGCGCGCCTTGTCTATCGTATAGGGTGAGGCGGACGGATCGTCAGAAAAAGCGAACGCGCGGTTCGACGAATTTGACAACACGCTCATAGAAGAGTTTCACGCTACGCTCACAGGCCGATCCGTCGCCTGTGAATTGAACTCGCTGTGACGAAAGCTACGCGATGCCCCCTGTTTTTGCCGGGGCAACGTGTCTCTTTCGTTAGAGCGAGTTTTTTGTTTTTGGAGGTAGGTTTGGGCTAAAACTTAATGCCCACAAACGAAAAACGCGGGCTGCAATCCCGCGTCATCGTTAATGATTGCCAATTTTAGTTGAGAAGGTTTAGGCCGCTTGGCTTTCGGCTCTACGTGTATCTTATCACACCCGCCGATTTGATCAAGCTGCAAATTTAAGTTTTGGAGGCTGCCCCTTGCTGTGGCCAGCGTAATGGGATTTACACCCAAAGGGTCCGTTTGCGCGGTGGGGTTCGATTCCCGCAGCCTCCGCATTAGAACCGTAGCACAGTTAAAGTGCTGAATACAAAGGCCATAAACTAATGTGTGGAAAACGCTTTAAAAACCCAAGCGCTTGGGTTATACTAAAGGACGGCGAGCTTGCCCTCAAAACATATAGACGGCTTTGAGATCGTTGTGCACTACAGGGACGAACATCCTTGGCCACACGCACATGTTGTTAGAGCAGAAGATGAAGTTGTCATCAATTTGGGAGACGATACAACGCTGCCCTCTGTTAACACGTCTATACCCTCCGGCATGTCGAAATCTGATATTCGCAAAGCACTAGACTACGTAACAGATTTACAGGAATGGTGTTTAAGTAAATGGAGAGTACCAAAAAGAACTGGCCATGAACACAAAAGAAAAAAGAAGAGTAAGCGACGAAGAATTTGAACGGCAATATGCCGAACTTCAGAATGCGAAACCACAGCCAGAACTTCGAGCGACCGAGGCGTTTTACGATCATCAGCGCGAAAACCTAGTGATTAAATTGGAGAATGGGTCAACGATCACCACTCCAATTTCTGCTCTAAGTGAATTTCGCGGTGCAAACCCAAGTGACATAGCCGCCGTGGAGCTGCGACCGCGCAGGACGTCTTTACATTGGGAACGTCTTGATCAGGACTTCACGGTCGGCGGCCTGATTGCCAGTGTATTTGGCCGCAACGCGCTAATGAGGGAATTAGGACGGAAAGGTGGAAGCGCAACAACCGTAGCTAAAGCTGCAGCAGCTAGAGAGAATGGACGAAAAGGGGGAAGGCCGCGGAAAGAGAAAGATCAGCCGCCTTCTTTTGTTTTGCACCTTGGTGCCCCCCTGATTCAGCCACGAATGGAATTGAGCGATCTGATTGTCAGCGGACAATCCCATCAAACAACCAAAAACCTTATTAAGTATAAAGAGAGCTTGAATTCCTTAGAACGCTCAATCCGCCCCCTTAAAAAGAATTTGACGAGCCAGATTTCAACCGAATCAAAGCCAGTTACTCAGGCAAGAGTCGAGGGTATTAAGGAGGCCCAAGGAAATGCAACTCTCGCCCTTGCAGCTTGAGGATTACCTGCTTAAAGACCTACGGTTTTCGTTGAACTCTCCTATGACCGACGTTCCAGAAGGGAACGTTACATATGATCCGTTGGACATTGAGGTCAATGCCGACACACGAATGCGGAGTACTGATCCTCTGTCATGGCGGTGTGAGATTACTGTTCGCTCGAAAGACGAAAAGGAGGGGACGTACCCCTATACATTCAGCTTAGTCTACGTCGGGTTTTTCAAGGTAGTTAAAGAATTCCCAAGCGACCGGGTTCAACAGATGGTAAAAGTAAACGCACCAGCTTTGCTTTACGGCGCGGCTCGTGAAGCCATCATGTATCTAACTGGTCGCGGACGATACCCCGCAGTGCTATTGCCCTCAATTACATTCCTTGAGCCTCCGCAACAGCCGCAAAAGACGGCATCAAAAGCTAGGGCTACAGCAGCCACCAAGAAGGCCCGTAAGAAATAGGGGCGTCCCCGGCACTCACTCCGAGAACCGCCCTACATCCCCGGGGTTATCGCCACCGTGGGGGACGACATACTTCATCCCAAGCCCGCGCCAGCACGTAGGGAAGGACAGCTATTGCGAGACATTCAGCCGCCAAAGCTGCGAGTTGTGGGGTGCTCATGTCAGAGTGAGTCGCAAACGTTGTCATGAAATTGAATAGTCCGAACATTGCCCCGAGAAGCACTCCTATCCAGAGAAGGCGACCAATAACATCCGTTGCTGTCCCGCCAGTTTTTATGGCCGTTGAGTATCCTGACCTTTGATCTGATGAATCAACGTATTGCGGCACTCGCTCGCTTGTTTCCTGCTCATGCGTGTTGGTGTCGGTCATGCTTTTGATTCTCGGATGGTGGAAATCCAAGCGAGAGTCTCCTATCGCTAGGTGGGATGGTAGAGCGGGAGGCTTATATCACACAGAAAGATGGTTTGGAATCTTAACCGGACAAACCGTGTACCATAGACCACCGTGAGCGATTTCAAATTAGGACACTACCAATCTGTTGGTAGTGCTCTGTTAGTGTGTTGCTCGGCCTCTGCGCTTTGAACGCCAATAAAGAAATGCGTAGGTCAAGAGCGAGTAAAGTATAAAATCACCGACCGCTACTGAGATGAGGTTGCCCCTTGCGAACTCAGCAAACATCGGAAAACCTGGGTCGGGCGGATAGAAGTGGAAATATTAAACTAGGCCAGCCGGTGGGGATCGACAACGCAAATAACAAAGAATCCGGTACCCATTTACCTCCCACTAAGTCCAGCGCCAGAGTGAATATTGCGATGTAGGCAAACGGTATCACCACGCCGCACAGTAGAGATACTCCCACTAGTTTTAATTCCTTCAATTAGCCAAAAGCTCCTTCAACTCCCAAACGTGCTTGGTAATACCAGCTTCCATTGCTAGGTAACGGAGCACTACCAATCAGTTGCGCTCTAAACTACGCCCTGCATTCTCTCCACATCCAAAACGCCGGGAACGCCCTTAATGGAACTAATAACTTTATCCAAATGCTTTACGTCAAACACTTCGACTGTTACCTCGATGTGCCCCTTCTCATCAGAAGCGACGGAGGCGCGCGCGTCGCGAATGCCCGTCTTCATATCTGAAATGGCGCCGGTGATGCCGGCGATCATGCCCGTGCGATTCTCGGTTACGGCCAACAACTTCACCGCATAAGTCGTCTTTTCCGGCCGGCCGGCCCACTCAACTTCGACTATTCGCTCCCTGTTAACCATCAGTTGGGCGACGTTCTTGCAACGCTTCGTATGAACCGCGACGCCCTTTCCACGAGTGACGTAACCAACAATCTCTTCGCCATGTAACGGATTGCAGCAACGCGCTCGCGTAACCATCAGATCGTCGACGCCGCGAACGACGATCGAATCGTCACCAAGGCGAATGAGGCGTTTGACTGCGCGCACGCCGCTGCGCAACCGCGATTCTTTTTGTTTATCGAGTTGTTCAAACTGCTCCTGGCCAAGATACTTCGCGATCACATTGCGCGGAATCAACTTGCCGTAGCCTATGCCCGCCAACAGGTCTTCGACGCGCCCGTAACCGTATTCATTAGCGACGCGCTTCATTTCGCCGTCGCCGTCGCCAAACACTTTCTTTGCGGAAAGCTGAAACCGGGCCGCCTCTTTTTCAAATAGCTTCCGGCCAATTTCTATCGACTCGGCTCGCTGTTGTTCGGCAACCCAGTGGCGGACTCTGTTTCTGGCGCGTGAGGTCACGATGAAGTTGAGCCAGTCGCGCGAAGGGTGCGAACTTGGCGACGTAAGAATTTCAACCACCTCACCGTTTTGTATCTGAGTGCGCAGGGGGACAATGCGTCCATTTATGCGCGCGCCGGTGCAGGTGTTGCCCACCTCGGAGTGGATCATGTAAGCGAAGTCAACGGGCGTAGCGCCTCGCGGCAACTGAATGACCTTGCCCATTGGAGTAAACGCGTAGACATCCTTGGGATATAGATCGAGCTTCAACGAGTCGAGAAAATCACGAGAATCCTTAACTTCCTGCGTCCACTCAACCAGCGAACGCAGCGCCTGAAACGCGTTATCGTCATCGCGCGCGCCACGTTTGCCTTCTTTATATTTCCAGTGAGCGGCAACGCCTTCCTCCGCGATTTGATGCATGTCCTCCGTGCGGATTTGTACTTCAAACGACTGGCCTTCGGAACCAATCACCGACGTATGAAGCGACTGGTACAGATTGTCGCGCGGCGTGGCAATCCAGTCTTTTATCCGACCCGGCACCGGCCGCCAGGTGTTATGAATCACGCCGAGCGCGGCATAACAATGCCGCACCTCGTTTGGCGTAATCACGCGAGCCGCAACCAGGTCGTAAACCTGGTCAAGATCAATTCTTTGTCGCTTGAGTTTCTTCCAGATCGAATAGAGACGCTTTACGCGGCCTTCGATGCGCACGAAAGGCACTTCCGCCTCGTTCATCTTCATTTCGATCCGTTCGGTAACGCCATTGAGAAACGTTTCGGTTTCCGCACGGCGCTTCTCGAGCTGTTCAGCCAACTCGCGATACTCCTCGGGATGAAGGTGGCGAAACGCCAGATCCTCAAGTTCGCCGCGCAGTTTACCCATGCCAAGACGATGGGCGATGGGCGCAAATATCTCCATCGTTTCCTCGGCAATTCGTATACGTTTTTCGGGGTTGAGGTATTGCAGCGTGCGCATGTTGTGCAGCCGGTCAGCCAACTTGACGAGAACAATCCGCACGTCGTCAACCATGGCCAGCAGCATCTTGCGCACGTTTTCGGCCTGCTGCTCTTCGCGAGAAATGTTACTGATCTGCGCGATCTTGGTAAGGCCGTCAACCAGGTGGGCGATCTCTTCTCCAAAGTATTTGCGGATCGTGTCGAGATCCACGAGCGTGTCCTCGACGACGTCGTGCAGCAGCCCGGTTGCGACCGACACCTCGTCGAGTTTCATATTGGCGAGAATGTTTGCCACCTCGAGAGGATGCACGAGATACGATTCGCCGGAAGCGCGTTTCTGCCCCTTATGCTCGCGCGCCGAAAAAAGATAAGCGCGACGCAACAGATCGAGATTCGCCTGCGGATGATTGACCGCTACGGTGTCAACAATTTCTTCAATGCGAATCATCTAAACTTGAACTACTCGGTCTTGTTTAAGCTAAGAAAAGGGGCAGCACGTAGATTAATTATAACAAAAAGGTGATACCCGACTCGAAAGTCGAGCATCACCATAATCGAAACACGGCCGAGGAGAATTGTCTAACCTTTTGCAGGTTTGGCTGCCTTCCTGGCTTCCTCTTCTTCCTTTTTCTTTTGATTGGCCTCGCTCAGCGCGTTGGTACGCTTCTGCGCCAGGTCTCGCTGCTTGTCTAGTTCGGCCTTCTGATCCATCTTTCCGTCCATCTCGGCCAGTTTGGAAGCTTCGAGCAACAGATTTGTCTTGTAGGACCAGGCCGATTCGCTATTTGGACCATACTTGATGGCATTCTCAATTTCTTGCAGGCCGCGCTTGACGCAAGCCTGCGCCGAATCGAAATCCTTCTGTTCGTTCGGCTTCTTGTAGGAAACCGTCGCCTTGTTGCTCGCTCCGACCGTTGTAGATTTATTGCTTGGGAGTTCCGTTATCTTGAAGGAGCAATCCCAATCTTTGCTCGCCAGCACGACGTAAGCCTCGGCGCGTTTTTCCGGAGCCACGCTGGTGTCGTTAGCCCGGGCCGCAATCCAGGAGCGCAACTTGTCCTCTTCTTTGATCGCGCCCAGGAGATAGGCAATGGCTTTATACGCCTCGTCGTTCTTGGGATCTTTTTCCAGTATGCGCTGATAGGCTTGAATCGCCTCATTAGCTTTTGCAATATTCTCGGGAGTTTGGACGCCGGGACGATACTGCGCATGAATCGTACGGCCTATAAAGGAAAGCGCGGTCTTGTTATCAGGATCAAGATCGAGGGCCCTTCTTGAATGCTGCTCCGCTTCTACAAAATGCCCTTCGCGATAAGTACGAGCGGCTTCGTTGAGCTCATTCTTGGCCCGTATTCGATTGATCAATCCACAACCAGACGCGGTAAAAACAAGAACCGCCAACGCTATAGCGATTCTAGTTTGAGAGAGTTTCATTTATCGATAGCTCCGTTTTGAGTGATTGGGCCCACCAATGGGGCTAGAGCTGTTCACAAGTCTTGCGGCCACTAGATAGTTTACTGCGGCAGATCGTCTACCTGCAGTCCCACTGGATTTGCGCCAGCGCCCTTGATCGCATCGATCACTTTAACCACGTCGCCGTAGTGTACGGATCTGGGCGCCTTCACAAAAACTGTCTTTTCCAGGCGCTGGTCGTCAGGCAAATCGGACCGCGTCTCCATCCCGGGTTTGTAAGCATGTTGTTCCTTGCGCTGCTGGAAAAGCTGCGTCAGCCTTTGGCTCAAGGGTGCGGTGTCGTTGACCGATCCAATATTGTCTTGATTGAGCTTTAACTGCAGATCGTTGGAGATTGAAACGACGAGCGTCAGCGGGTTTGGTTTCAACTTGCTTAAGTCTTCGTTTGGATCCCGCTGCGTTGGAATATCTGCCTGGAAGCGGCTCGGCTTGAGCGGTGTGATCACCATGAAGATGATCAGCATCACCAGGAGCACGTCGATCAAGGGCGTCACGTTGATATACGGCACCGCCCTCGAACCGCCACCGGAACTTCCCATTGCCATGAGTTTACTCCTTATAAATAGGGCCGAACCGCCCGCGAAACAGGCGCCGGCAACAAAAAAGTGTGCCTATGCAGCTTTTTTCTTGTCAGCGACCAACCCGATCTTATCTACACCTAACGCTCTTACTTCGTTGATGATATTGACAACATCACCGTAGCTGACGTTTATGCCACTCTTGATGTAAACAACCTTGTCTTCTTCCTTCTTGATGTTCTTCAACATCGCCTCAACCTTGTCCTTGACCTGTTCCTTGCCGATCCTCTCCTTACCCAGGTAGTACTCGCCATCGTTGGGGATGGCGATGACAATCGAGTTGTCCTTAATGATCCGCTGATCTTCTTCAGGGTTCTTAAGATCCTTTGGAAGGTTTACCGTGACACCGTGTTGCAACAACGGTGTAACCACCATGAAGATGATCAAGAGCACCAACATAATGTCCACCATTGGTGTGACATTAATTTCCGAGGTTAAGCCGCCACCTCCGCCCGATGCCATTCCCATAATTAATTCTCCTTCCGCGAGCTGCCTGCAAACACTCCGGGCATGATCCGCCGGCGTCGCCGTCCGATACCGGCCAAAAGATCACCTCACGTTACGGTTTTAGCTGCTTAGTGCGGTTCTTGATGAAGTAGTCAACTAGCTCCGACGCCGAATTGTCCATCTCAACAATGAATCCATCGACTTTGCCGGTGAAGTAGTTGAACAACCAGACGGCCGGGACCGCGACCAGCAATCCCAGAGCGGTCGTAAAGAGCGCCTCCGAAATACCGCTGGCGACCGCGCCGATACCTGCCTGGCCTGCGTTACCCATCGCTCGGAACGCGTTAATAATTCCGAACACCGTACCAAACAAGCCCACGAACGGAGCCGTCGAGCCAATCGTTGCCAGACCAGACAAGCCGCGTTTAAATTCCGCTGTCTTGATGGCGATCGCTCGCTGCAGAGCGCGTTTGGAAGCTTCGATTTCATCACCTGAAATATCAGATGACTGTTCGTGGGCGCGAAACTCCTGCAAACCGCTGCTCACAACCATTGCCAGGTGCGACTTGCGGTGCTTATCGCTGATGTTAATCGCTTCTTCGATGCGATCGTTCTTCAACGCCTGGGCGACGCGGGGCGCAAACTCTCGCGACTGCTTCTTGGCAGCCGAGTATGTCAGGTAGCGTTCCACCATGATCGCAATCGAATAAACCGACATGATCAGCAGAACAATCACGGTACCAATAGCGACGGGACCCATACTCTTGACCATCGCTATTAATGAGAAGTGGTCCAACGCCTCAGGGCTTGCGGCCGGGCTGGCTGCACCCTCTTGCCACATGAAGAAGATCAAGCTAAAGGCTTTCATTCCTAAAAGACTGGTTAGAATCGTCACGGTAAACCCTCCAAAAGGTTTTTCTTACATTAATAGCTTGCAGGGAACTCGCAGAATGAGCCGCAGAGGCTCGCACGGCGCTGAACCTCCGCAGTTTATTGAGGCACGAAATTGTACGAGATGACGCCAGATACCTTAACCGGCTGTCCCGATAACTTAGTCGGCGAAAACCTGGCCCCACGAGCGGCCGCGACAGCCGCCGCCTGCAACAGCGGAGGTCCAGAGAGAGCATGCGCGGAGATTACGGCGCCATTCTCATCAATGACCACCTGAACGACAACTGTGCCGGACGCGTGGGCCGCCTTGGCAATCGGCGGATACGCTGGTTTTGGCAGACTGATGGCTCGCCCGTTAAGCACGCCACCCGAAATTGGCGCTCTCGGCGGAGTCGGTTTGGGTGGTGGTGGCGGCGGCGGTTCCTCAGCGATGTTCACCTGAGTTGGCCCAGTGTAAACGTTTCCTGTCCCTGCCCCTGCTGCCATCGGGGCAGCCGCATTACTTGACTCGCTGCCCAATACGGTAGTAACGCCGCGCCGCACCGGCGGAATATCGCTCGCTTTGGCAGAGACCTCTTTAGGCACAAGCTCTGTCCTGCTAACGTCCGCGATCAATTCTTTTCGGACGTCGACATTTTGCTCGACCTTTTGAGGCTTGGCCTCTTGTGGTTTGTCCTGAGCTTGCGGAGGCACTGGAACTGGCGCCACCAGCGTTGTCAACTCCAGATCCGGAGTGTCAATGTTGGCTAGCGTCAACCATATGCTGCCCACGATCAAGGCCGTCCCCAGAACTGCATAGATAGCCAGGGTGCCCAGAAGGAACGAGCCCTTTCGCGACAAGTCATGTTTGTGCGAACCCGACTCTACAAGGTTATCGAACATTTTTATCCTCCCTATTCCGGTGCCAAATGGATCAGGGGTGCAAAAAGCTATTATTGCGTCTCAAACGTCGATCTTCTATCCCGCTTGAGCCAATTACAAATGAAGGGGAAGCAGCAACTCAGTGATCCTGAGCATTGCAAATCAAATTGAAAAGCCGCTGCGCGAGAAAAAATCGCCGACCTTCTCAACAGACTGCCGCGCACCCAACCTTCGTTCAACAACGCGGGTCGACTCTTGAGTATTTAATTGGCCAGCAACGGCAGCAGTCTATTCCGCAACACGCGGCAAAGTCAAGCGTAAATTTAAAGTTAATGTAAGCCAAAAAGCTGTGTTTGCAGCCCTTCTTCGAGCCCAGTCCGCTACGCGCTTCCGGCGCCGCGAGACCGCTTTCCAGGAGCGCTCGAGACGGGCTGGCGGCTAGGCGTTCCAGACACACGCGACCCTGTAGCGGCGGGCCGGTTAGTGGCTATCGCCGCGGTCCTGTTCGCCAGTTCGATGCGCTGTTCCCACCAAACCATTATGGGACTTGCAATCGCAATCGAAGAATAAGTTCCAAAGGTGATGCCGATTAGAAGTGCCAATGAGAAACCGCGCAGCACCTCTCCGCCGAATAGAACCATCGACAGAACGGAAAGAAAGACCAACCCCGAAGTTATCACGGTACGGGAAAGCGTTTGGTTAATGGAGTCGTTTGTGATCTTGTATAACGAATCACGCCGGCGCAGGCGGCGGTTTTCGCGAATTCGATCAAAGACCACAATCGTGTCGTTCACCGAGAAACCAACCAGCGTGAGTAGTGCTGCAATAACCGTAAGACTCACTTCCCACTGAAAAATCGAAAAGAAGCCGAGCGTTACGAGAACGTCGTGGAATACCGCAATTACCGCCGCCGCTCCGTAGGTCCACTCAAAGCGGAAGGCAATGTACATTAGAATGCCCACCAGGGCGGCCAGCGTTACCGCAATCGCCTTGTTGCGTAGTTGCGCCCCCGCAACAGCGCCGACTGCGTCCGTTCCGATGATCTCATAAGCGTCTTTTTCGGCCCCGAATTGATTAAGTGCGTTTCTCACCTTTGTCCGCCCCAGCTCAACCTGGGCCTGCGATTCTTCCCCTGAACCTTCAAGGGGCAGCTTTATGAGCACGTCCGGCTTATCGGTGACCGGCTGGATGATCGCGTCATTGACCCCAGTCTTAGCGAGCGCGTCGCGAATGGCTTCGGGGGAGGGGCGTTGTTTGAACCTGGCGGTGACGACCGTGCCACCCTTGAAGTCAACACCCAGGTTGAATGCTTCGGTGCCATTAGGATGTTTCCACTGACGGAAAATAGCGGAGCTCAGTCCGGCCAGCATCAGCAAAATAGAGACAGCTATGAAAATCCGGCGATTAGCCAGCCAGTCAATCTTAACGTCTTTGAAAACTTGAATCATATTTACCAGTCAGCGCCGTCAGGCTTCTAAAAACGAACCTGCCTTGAAGGTGCGCCTTATATACTCAGCGATTCCAACTTCCGTTTGCGACTCAACTCCCACATAAAAATCGTGCGCGAAACATATACGGCTGAGAAAAGGTTTATTACCAGTCCGAGAACCAACGTGACCGCGAAACCACGCAAGGGACCGGTGCCAAAGACAAACAGAAACAGTGAAGAAATAATGGTCGTGACGTGCGTGTCGATGATTGTTACAAAGGCACGCGCAAATCCTTGCTCAACCGCAGACGGGATGGTTTTCCCCGTCCGCAATTCCTCGCGAATGCGTTCGAAGATCAGCACGTTGGAATCCACGGCCATGCCGATCGTGAGAATGATGCCGGCCATTCCCGGCAGTGTTAGCGTAGCTTGAAAAAGAATCAAGCCCGCGAGCATCAGTATGACGTTTAAAATCAACGCAACGACAGCATTCACACCCGCGCCGCGGTAATAGAACAACATGAACGCCACGACGAATAACAAGCCAAACAAAGAAGCTCTAACGCCGGACCGAATTGAATCGGCTCCGAGGCTTGGACCGACCGTGCGCTCTTCCTGGTATTCGATGGGCGCCGGCAACGCACCTGATCTTAAAGTGAGTGCCAGATCATCTGCCGACTGTTTCGTGAACTTCCCTGAGATTTCTCCCTGGTCATGAATCTGCGACTTAATGAAGGCGATTGACTTGACCTCGTCGTTTAAAACCACGCCCATATATTCGTTAATGTTGGCGCCAGTCCAGGCGCCGAACTTATCTGCGCCGGCAGGTTTCAGAGCAAAGGCAATTTGATAGTCGTCCGCGCCTGCCCGAGACTGAGTCGCGGATGCGTTGCGGAGTTCACTGCCATCAACAACTGCGGGCGATTCAACTACGACCCATTTCTTCTGTTTCGGCCCCTGATCAGCAGTATTCTGGCTCGCCGCCGTTGGCTCATTGCGTTCGCTGTAAGGCCACACGCGCCGGTTCGTGGGAACCGTCGCGCCCAATGAAGCCTTTGCCTCTTCCTCGGTATTGTAAGTTTGAACCGGCGCCGGGCTCGGAGGGCTAACGACGTGAACCAGCTCAAGTTTCGATTCCGCCTTGAGCAATTGCTTTACGCGTTCCGGGTCGGTGATACCGGGCATTTGAACCAGAATCTGGTGCGCACTTTGGGATCCGTGCCGCTGCACCAGCGGCTCCGCTACTCCGACCGCATCCAACCGGCTCTCAATAATTCGTTGGGCTTGCTCGGTGGCCTGCTCAGCAAGCTTATTCTGTGCGGCGGCCGGCAAGGTCCAGGTAACAATGTTGCCGCTGGTGGAAGCTGACCAATCCGAAAGATCTACTTTCTTCCTCACCGCTTCTTCTATCTCTGAAAGCTTCGAGGCGTCTGCAGCCTCGAGCGTAATTCGATAGCTACTCCCGGCTGCTTCAGCTCTGACATCTTTTACAGGCAAGCCGGCTTCTTTGGCGGCAGTCTGAATCGCGCTGGCATTGGTTTGCGTGAGAATCTTCAGATACGCATCCGTCTTCACTCGCATTACCAGATGCGAGCCACCTTTAAGATCGAGTCCCAGATGAATATTTGAAGCCAGAGTGGCCTTGATTCCCGACCAGGTAAAATCCTGAAGAGTAGGCTTGCGACGCGGGCCTATAACTATGTAAATACCAGCCAGAGTAATAACCAGGATGATGATCGTTCGTTGAAGGAGGTTCTTCTTTTTCATTGCAGCAAATCTACGTTAACTATGATCCTCGCGCTTACTTGGCCTCTTCACTCTCAATACCCGCAACCGCAGACCGCGCGATTTCGAGTATGGATTTGTCAGCACTACGAATAAGAAAACTTGTGTCGCGGATCGTAGTGATGGTTCCGATTATACCGCCCGTAGTGACAACGCGATCTCCAGTCTTAAGCTGGGAAATAGTCTGTTGCAACTCGCGTTGACGTTTCTGTTGCGGCCGAATGAGCAACACGTAAAAGACGCCTATAATCAGGAGCATCGGAAGCAAACCGCCGAGGGCTCCCAGGCCGCCTTGAAATATCATCAAAAGAATTGTCATTATTTTAATTCTGGAAGCGTAACAGTCCGTGCGCATGAGGGCTTCATGCAGCTAATTAATCATTTCCGTCAAAACTGTTTGCGTTTGCTGTTCAAGATTCACGCGGTCCGGGGCGCACCGCAAGCCTAAGTAATGCTGAGCACGTTCTCTGGTCCGTTTGCGTTCAGCCTCTCGGTGAACTCTCGTCGAAATTTAGTGAAATCGCCAGACCGGATAGATTGCCTTACACATCGCATAGTGTCAAGGAAGAAGGCCAGATTATGGTGGGTTAACAGGACGCTCGCCAGTATCTCGCCCGACATGTAAAGGTGGCGGAGATAGGCGCGCGAGTGTCGCTTGCAAACCGAGCACGCACACGACTCGTCCAGGGGTCTTCGGTCCAACGCCCACTGCGCGTTCTTCACGTTCACTTTTCCGCGTGACGTAAACGCCTGGCCAGTTCGCCCGTTTCGAGTGGGCAGCACACAGTCAAACATATCCACGCCCCTCGACACTGCTTCAACCAGATCCTCAGGAGTGCCTACGCCCATCAAATACCGCGGCTGCTCGGCGGGCAGTTCCGGAGCGATATCACTAACCACCTTCCACATGACGTCCTTCGGTTCCCCAACACTTAAGCCCCCAATGGCGTATCCCTCAAAACCTATTTCTCTCGTCCGGCATAAGCTCTCGCGCCGCAAATCCAAGTGAGCTCCTCCCTGCACGATTCCAAATAGCGCCTGTGCGCCGCTAATCGCGTCAGTAGCTTCTGTTCGCCCGGAATCCGACGCCGCTGCTTGCAGACTGTCAAATCTCGTGCGCGAGCGTTGCGCCCAACGCGCAGTCAGCTCCATGCTTCGCCGCACCTCCTCAACTGGCGCCTCGCCGGCAGCGCACTCGTCAAACGCCATAACAATGTCCGAGCCAAGCGCGGCTTGAACTTCCATGGAAACTTCCGGCGATAAAAACTTAAGACTGCCGTCGAGATGCGAACGAAACTCAGTACCTTCCTCTTTAATCTTCCGCAACGCGCCTAGACTCCAAACCTGAAACCCGCCGGAATCGGTGAGCAGCGGTCGCTGCCATCCCATGAATTGATGCAGGCCGCCGCACGCCCGGATGACATCGTCGCCGGGTCGCAACCAGAGATGATATGTATTGCCGAGAATTATTCGCGCGTCGAGTTCATCTTCAAGGGCTTCAAAGCGAGTGCCTTTCACCGTGCCCGCTGTGCCGACGGGCATGAAGACCGGTGTCTCGATAAGGCCTCGTCGGGTGGTGAGTATTCCGGCACGTGCTTCACCGTCGCGAGCAATTACATCGAAAGTAATTGGCGGCCTGTTTCCCATTCGCAATTTCCTATCAGCTCTTTGATTCTGGCACGGTGCTTATCGCTTGCGGCGCTTCTTGTGTTTTTGTACCAGACGCAGCGGCGTTGCAAAGAAATCGAATTCTTTGCGTAACTGATTCTGTAAGTAACGCTCGTAGGAAAAGTGCAAGCCCGCCTTCCCACCCGAAGTGAACAGAACAAACGTTGGCGGCCGCACGGCGACCTGCGTCATGTATTGCACGTGCAGCCGCGACACACCGCCCTTTACCGGAGCTGGCGCGCTGCCTCCGCGCGGTTGCGAAACCGCGCGTTCGAAAAAAGCATTCAGTTGAGATGTCGGTATGCGACGATTGCGTGCTGCGTTAGCACTGACGGCCAGCGGCAAAAGTCTCTCGACTCGTTGGCCTTTGAGCGCGGAAATCGTAACCACCGGCGCCCAGTCAAGAAACTTCATGCGATCGCGTACTGATCTTTCAAATTCACTAACCGTGCCCGTCTTTTTGTCTTCGAGCGCGTCCCACTTATTGACGGCGATGATGATTGAGCAACCGGCGTCGTGCGCATAGCCTGCGATGTGCGCATCGAGCGCGGTAACACCCTCTTCGGCATCAACCACAACAATGGCTACATCGGCGCGCGCCAGGCTTTTCATGGCCATCACCACTGACAGCTTCTCGGCCATCTCGCCGGTTTTTCCTTTTCGACGAATGCCGGCCGTATCGATCAGGCGAAACTTTTGTGCGGCAGTTTCGAGCACTGTATCGATGGCATCACGCGTCGTTCCTGCCACCGGCGACACGATAACGCGCTCCTCACCAATCAAGCGATTTAACAGGGAAGACTTACCCACGTTGGGTCGCCCAACGATGGCCAGGCGAAGCTCGCGCTGCGCGGACCGGTCGCTCCTTTCCGAGGTTGTGGCTTTGGGTAATTCTTTGAGATCTCTCACCAGGGCGTCGAGCATCTCGCCGAGTCCGATTCCCTGCTCCGCGGAAACAGGAAATACTTCTTCAAAGCCGAAGCGATAAAATTCCGCGGCTTCGGCCTCCACTCGCGCGGCTTCTGTTTTATTCGCCGCCACTAACACGCGCTTGCCGGTTGCGCGCAGCAGTTTCGCCAACTCTTCGTCGAGCGGCGTCAAGCCTTGCCGCGCGTCGACCACCCAAATCACCGCCTGCGCATCATCGATCGCGAAGCCTGCCTGCTTAAAAATGTTTGCGGGAATGATGGCCTCGTCGTCGGGAACGATGCCGCCGGTGTCGACAATCGCAAAACGTTCACCGGTCCATTCGACTTCGCCGTAGATCCGATCGCGCGTAATGCCCGGCTCATCACCGACAATCGAACGCCTCTGGCCAATCAGCCGGTTAAAGAGAGTGGACTTACCCACGTTCGGCTGCCCTACGACGGCCACCAGGGGCAGCGCCACCTCTGCCGGCTTTACTAAGCCTTCCTCATTGTCTGTCGGATCTGGCGTCATTGCGTTTCCCTGGGCGTTTCCCTGGCCGGTCGCCTGCCCACCTCATCACTATTCCTTCGGGATGATTGAATTGAAGCAACAACGGTAGGGCAACTGCCTCAAATTTGCCAATCGCCGCGCGCGCTTTAATCGACTGGTTACTCAGAGTTCTGGACACAATACGAACGGAAGGTTAAATTCTCGGCCAAACCATAAGCTTGGGTTCAGCCAAAACTCAAATGCCCTTATGCACCTGATGGGCAGCACTGGAGGAGAATGACTTGATGGCTAGCGCAAATGAATTTGGTCTTTCCCCGATTAAACAAATCGCCGTGAACGCACCCGATTTGGAAAGAGCGATTGGTTTTTATCGGGACAAGCTGGGAATAAAGCATCTCTTTACAGTTCCCCCGAACCTGGCTTTCTTCGATTGCGACGGAATCAGACTGATGCTTTCGCTGCCTGCGAAACCCGAGTTTGATCATCCCAGCTCAATTCTCTACTTCAGCGTGGCAGATATTCACAAAGCAACGAAGACTCTTTCAGAACGTGGAGTTAACTTTGAAGAACAACCCGTCTTTGTCGCGGATATAGGCTCTCACGAACTGTGGCTGGCTTCTTTCCGCGACTCTGAAAACAACCTGCTCGCCCTGATGAGCGAAGTGCCGAAGAAAACATAGATCAATGCGCTTCGCTTCTGCTCCAAAAAACATTGAGAGGGAGCGCGGAAAATTGAATTCTGACTAAGATGGAAAACTTACCTGGAGATAGCGGAGGAAGGTTCCAATGAAACGTAGAGACTTCTTGCAAACCAGCGTTTTGGGTTGTGTTCTGGCAATTAGCAAACCCGCGTCACTCCTGGCACGCGATAACATTGCCGGCCCTCGTCCCAATACCGCCCCAAAAGAGTTTGAGCTCAATGAACTTACCTTCGCCGACTTGCAGGATGGCCTGAAGTCGGGTCAGTTTACAGCGCGCTCCCTGGTCAGGAAATATCTCGAACGAATCGATGAAATCGACAAACACGGTCCGATACTGAATTCGGTAATTGAGATTAATCCCGATGCGCTATCGATTGCTGAATCGCTTGATCGTGAACGCAGGGAAAAGGGGGCCCGCGGCCCGCTCCACGGAATTCCCATCCTCATCAAGGACAACATCGATACCGCGGATCGAATGATGACCACCGCGGGCTCGCTTGCGTTAGTCGGTTCACGGCCGCTCCGGGATTCTTTTGTAGCGATGAAGCTGCGCGAATCGGGCGCCGTTATCCTTGGTAAAACTAATCTCAGTGAGTGGGCCAACTTTCGTTCGAACCATTCGACCAGTGGTTGGAGTGGACGCGGTGGGCAAACCAGGAATCCTTATGTAGTGGATCGCAATCCCTGTGGCTCCAGTTCTGGCTCAGGGGTCGCGCCCTCGGCGAACCTCTGTGCCGCCGCTATCGGATCTGAGACAGACGGCTCGGTCGTTTGTCCCTCGTCTGCAAACTCCCTGGTAGGAATCAAACCAACGGTTGGACTAATTGGCCGCTCCGGTATTATTCCCATTTCGCATAGCCAGGACACGGCTGGTCCAATGGCCCGGACAGTTACCGATGCCGCCAACCTGTTGGGGGCCCTAACCGGAATCGACACGCGCGACGCTGCGACAAAAGCCGGCAGGCAAAAATCTTTTACCGACTACACGCAGTTTCTTGACAAGGGCGGCCTCAAAGGAGCGCGGTTGGGTGTGGCGCGTAAATATTTCGGGTTCAATGATCGCGTCGACAAGTTGATGAATGATCTGATCGGCGAACTGAAAAAGTTGGGCGCGGTGATAGTCGATCCCGCAGACATTCCTACGTCAGGAAAGTTTGACGACTCAGAGTTGGAGGTTTTGCTCTACGAGTTTAAGACTGATCTAAATGCCTACCTGGGAAAACTCGGAACCAGCGCCGGCGTTCATTCATTGAAGGAGTTAATAGAATTTAACGAGAAGAACCGTGACCGCGAGATGCCCTACTTCGGCCAGGACCTCTTCATTAAAGCGGAAGCCAAAGGTCCACTAACTGACAAGAAATATCTACAGGCACTCGCAAAAAATCATCTTCTTTCGCGAACCCAGGGGATCGACTTTGTGCTGAAGAAGCATCAACTCGATGCCCTCATCGCTCCTACCGGGGGACCGGCGTGGCCCACCGATTGGATTAACGGGGATCACTTCACGGGCGGTTACTCCTCAGCATCGGCAGTTGCGGGCTATCCGCACATCACTGTTCCGGCCGGTTATCTTTTTGGCTTGCCAGTCGGCATCTCATTCTTCGCCGGCGCCTGGAGCGAACCGAAGTTGATCAAGTTTGCCTATGCCTTTGAACAAGCAACGCAGGCGCGGCGGCCACCGAAATTTTCCGCCACCGCGGACCTCAAATGAAACCGCAATTTCGAAGAAGGCGATGGCCCGTCGCGTCTGTTTTCTCCGCAGGACGTGTTGCTCGCTGAAGATATGATCGGCAAAGGTCATCGCTCGCGTGTACTAAGTGAAGAACATTCGCTTGCCCTGCTAGTGGAACTGGCTTAACCATTCAGCTTCGCAAACAAGACAACGACCCCGCCAATGAACGTGAAAGAAATCAGCACGCAGTCTTCAACCCCCGATGATGTCGGCGATGTCGCGAGGCACCTGGAGTTGGGCCGGCGCGGTGAAGAACTCGCGGCCGCCTATCTGCAAAAGCTGGGTTATCGAATCGTGGCGGCAAACTTTTCGCTTCCCGTGGGCAGAAACAGAGTGGGCGCGGTCATAAACGTGGAGATCGATCTGGTTGCATATGATGACCAGACTTTATGTTTCGTCGAGGTGAAGTCGCGTATGTCAGATTGGTTTGCGCCGCCGGAGGTAAATGTAGACCGGCGCAAACAGCGACAGATTGCCAGGGCCGCGCGCGCATACCGCCGCCTGTTTGGCCTTGCGAACGCGGCGTATCGCTACGATGTTGTGACTGTAGTCTTGCCCTCCGAAGAAGAAGGCAGCACAGGGCCAGACGTTCAAGTGCTGCGCAACTACTGGACTGAAGATAAGCTCCGCAAGCGAGCCTGGTCCGAGCGCTATTGGGATTAGGCGATTCAGGGACTTCCAGATGCTGCATCACATGCTGGCGAACGCTTGATAGCGGGGGGAAGTCAACCGAAACCTTTGCGCAACCTCAGCGTTCTCTGCGACTCAGCGGTGAATAGCGCTGAAATACACCCAACGCTGAGACGCAACGATCGCAGAGACGGCGCAGAGAAACGAAACCAGGACACAACCCATTACGCCTAACCCTGTTTCATCTTTAGCCTCATCTCCACCTCCAATGTTTCCGCAAACATCGAAGGTAACTGCTTCTTATTTGAGTGGGTTTTTAAATGAGGCAACGATACCCATTTCGAGTGGGTTTTAGATGAGGCAATTCGCTAACTTGACAACAATGATCGAATCATTAGAATCGGTCGTACTCTAAGCGGGAGTAGCTCAGTGGTAGAGCATCGCCTTGCCAAGGCGAGGGTCGCGAGTTCAAGTCTCGTCTCCCGCTCCAAGTTCTTTAAGGATGAGGGACGAAGGATGAAAGCCAGGGATTCATCGTTCTTATTCATCCTTTATCCCTCATCCTTCATCCTTCCGAGGCGGCGTAGCCAAGTGGTAAGGCAGAGGTCTGCAAAACCTTTATTCATCGGTTCGATTCCGATCGCCGCCTCCAATCTTTTCAATAGTTTACAAGCACCAAGTCTAGTTCACTACTTGGCTTTGTATCACTGGTGTATCACTACTCTGCAAAGGCTCATTACTGTAGAGCAGCTTTTCGAGCCGCGCGGTAGCTCCTGTTGAAGTTTCGGTAGGACGTGAGAATGGGTGTCAAGAGTCTAACAATAGTTGAATGTCCGAGCTGTTCGTTCAAACCTTATTCGGCCAGGCGATTTGAGGAGAACGGCCCGACATTAGATGGGAGTCGATACAGTAGGATTTGTCGTCAGACAATTACTGCACGAGAAGAGAATAGAGCGACGCGCACAATGAATTAGCCGGAGCTTGAACGTAGACTCTATTGACTTCTTTGTTTCAGCGTTCTGTTCGGGTGAGCCGAAATGGTTCAGCGAAACAATTCGTAGATATTTAGGGAGAACACAACGGCGCCTCGCTTTTCAAACGAGCGGCGGTTGGGGTTTATGGAGTATCCGACATCAAGGTCCAGGTTTGCCAAACTAAAACGCACTCCTCCGCCGACACCGTATCGAACTCCCCGGGTCGAATTCGCCTGGGGACCAATGCGTGCGGCATCGAAGATTGCGAAAGGGCTAATCGCCGCCATGTTAAGCTCACGAAAGACGACACCAAGCGATCGCTCCGCGTAAAGCATTGTCGGCATGGCTTTCTTTTCGATAATTGGCAGAGTTATTTTTTTTGCTTTTTGACTTAGCTCAGAGTGCAGAGACAACACGTCCGCGGCGTGGGCCAGTAACTGCTTCGCGTAATCATCCAATTGCTTTGCATCGTCCGACGATGGGGTTGAGGCTGCCGCTCGCGTCTCGACCTCTCCGCTCAAAGCCCGAAGAGTGCTGGCCAACCGTACCATTAAAGGTGGTATTGCGGGACCGAAACCAATCAGAAGCTCATCAAGCCGAGCCTTGGCGGTGGCGATATCATCATTTGCGAGCTTATCGCTCGTTTTGCTCTCTGCTACAGCATCCTTTGCCTCGGAAATGGTGTCTGACGCCCCTTGCACATATTGCAGGGCAGCCCCGGCGTGGAAAACGTAAAGCTGCGCAGCCGCAATTTCTCTTTTGATTTTCGGATCGTCAGTCGTGCTCGGTAGCTTACTCAATTCCAAAGTTGCTTTTTTCTGAATCGCCTCAAGAATGGGTTGCAGTTTGGTAGCTATGGGAGCAAAGCCATCGAGTCCGTTGACGGGATCCTCAACCCTCTCGGGGTCGTATAGTTTCGTTACCGTCTTCTCATGTTCCCACAATTCATCTCTCAGGCTTTTAAGAGCGACTTCAATACTATTTAAGTCGGGATCAGCGTGACCCGCATTGCCCAGAGCATCTTCTAAGGCGGGGAGTCCCATGATGATAGTCGATAGAAGACTGGTGGCAGCCTTGTCTTCAATGAGCGAGCGCACGCTTGTCAACGTTAGGCTGGGAGTTTTTCTCGCCGTCTCAACCGCCTCAACAGCTAACTGAGGGGTTGTTTTTTTGTCATCGAAGATATTGTCTTCAATTCCCTTCTTCGCCGCGGTTATTGCGTCTATCTGTTCTGGCGTTGCGTCAGTTGGAAACGTGAAATTCTGTAGCTTTATTCGCAGCTTCAACAACGGCCCGTCTATCCTTGCGGTCGACGCGTCCTTTTGGTTCACAAGCCTCAATAAGCTGGCGTGTAACTCTGAAAAACCCGGTAGACTTTCCTGATAGGTGTCCATTAAGCCGACATGCACGTTCGTTAGTGCCGAACTCAGGTAAGTCAGGATCTCCGGGTCATCCACTATTTCATAGGACATCAACGGCCGGTTCCATATCGTTTGCGCAAGAGTGAGATTAGCCGAGAAGAAGTTCTTCCCTCCGGGTGTTAAGGAATCTATTCGATTCAAGCTATTTTGGGGGAAACTGCGGATGTACGGGTTGCTGCGAATGCGCCAGTTATCTCCTCGAATGAACTCGCTGTCAGCATTCCCTCCAAGGAACCTCTCAGCCACCGGTATCAGCCCGTTATTGCTGCTAATGGAACCCCCTGTCAACTGGAAATCCAGCCGCAGCGGTTTATGATCCGCTGGCATAATGCGCGCTGAATACGCGAAGTCGCCGATCTGCTTAACATAGTCGGAACGAATCTGATGAGCCGCGCTGCCAATCTGGAGGCCGTATGAAACTTTCCAGCTTTGACGGTTTTTCACCCAGCTGGCACCGATGTAGGTCTTGATTGCCGTGTAATCTGAGGCGGCTGGCGCATCTGGCTGAGCGGCAAAGGACGGCAAGTTGGTATTACGATTTCCCCCCTCCGCCGATGCCCCAAATCTCAGAATCAGGGCACTGTTGCCTAACGACTTGCTGGCGCCGAAGATTTGAGCGACCGCAGTGGAATTCCTCAATTTCGTTGCGCCGGTGGGGACGTCAGAATAGTCATATCCAAAATTCCACTCCACGTGACTGAGTATACCGGAATCAAAATCGTGAAAACCCGACATGTTCGTGTCTCCGGTCAGCGTTGAGCCGGACCCAGTCAAGCCAACGTCCAACCTATCAATGATTCCGCCCTTGCTATAAAGCGACGCTTCCCCACCTCCGAAAATCCCTCGCGTTCGGTTGTAGGCAACCGTAGGGGTCACGCCTAACTTGCCGGCGCTAATAAGTTCGCCTTTCACTACGGTCGGCGTAACTCTATCCGCGCGCTTCTCGAAGACGTTCGTCAAATATGAGAAAGGCTCGCTGCTCACCACGCCATAGAACACTTCGAGAGTCTTTAGGTCGTCGTCACAATTCAGAAGCTGTGGCGTTACGTAAGAAAAAGTAAGTCGCGTTCGCCCTCGAAGCTTAGACAGCTCAGTCGTTAAAGCATCCTGCACTGTTATGTAGCCGTCTACATTCCTGAACTCTTTGTCAATTGGCAGTCCTTTCCCAACGCTCTCCAGGTCCGATTGCGCCTCTTGCAATCGTTCGTCGAGGAAGGACTGGACGCCGCTGATGCCCAGCAATTTCTGTTGGCTTTTCCCCGCACGAAATGGCAGCCCAATCGCAACTCTTTTGACGTGGTACTTTTGCTTCTCGTAAAAGTCCGCCGGCTTCATACAGGGCGCGATCACTACAGGTTTCTGAGCCTTGGCAGTACAGGTTGCCAAGACGCAGATCAGAATCAGCCATTTGAGTGACATTTGACGCGCAAACTGATTCGAAGGTCGAGGTGGCTCAGATATGCGCATGAATTGCATAGCTCCTAAGAAGGACAAAGAGTGGAACAAACTAATACCTTGCCGCTTGGTCCGCCCAAGCAGGCTCGTTTGTCCTTATTTGCCCCGCAGAATCCTTAGGCCTTGGTCACGGACGCTAACAGTTGTTCTGTTTTTGGATCGGCGGTGGTTCCCGGTGCCAGCGTCTTGGCACGATTGGTAACCGGACCCGACAGGAACGATAGTTGAGACATTGTGAGTCCATGATTAAGAATTTTCTCGGCTTTCGGATCGAAGATGTCTCCTACCGTGACAAAGAGCCTTACGCGGTCCTGAAAATCATCGCCGATCTTGTCTCTAAGCACGAAGTGAATGACGTAAAGTGGTTTGTCGTCAGCCAAACATCCTTTAGTGAAACTGAAAGAGATCTGTCGTTTGTTATCAGGTGCCAATAATCCAAAAGCAACTGATTTAGGGTTACAAGGCATTGGAGTTCCTCTACTTTATTAGTTAGCGGCTGTTAAATGAGAAGCCAGACGGGGAAAACTCTCTAATCCGTCGACTCGTTAAGAACCAGCACTCGTCAATGAAAACCTCAGAGGATAGCATGATTTTGTGCCACCGATCTCTATGTGCGCAGTGCTCAAAACATTTCATATTAGCCCACGACTAAACGGGCAAAACGCGGGGAGCTTACGCGTTCGAGCCGACCGGCAACCCGCCGCGTAAACCCTTCTCGGTGTGTGAAGCTTTCATCAAGGTGATTGCGCCAACGGAAGCAGCGTGCGTATTCCGGCGATTGTGAG
>DIYZ01000096.1 GCA_002427845.1 Chloracidobacterium sp. UBA6041
GGCGGCTTCGGCGGAATCCACGAGAAGCTGCTGGCAGCCTTGAGAGAGCAGTAGGCAGTAAGCAGAAGGCAGAAGACTGCTGCTACTGCTTACTGCCTACTACTTCAGGTTCAGGCCGCGCCACCAGCAGAGGTTTGGGAAAGTCTTTGAGGTCCTCAAGCTTGCCCGGCGCAACCTCCACTCGCGAGGTAAGCACGCGTCGAATCTGCTTCGGAAGAAACTTCGCCGAGAGCATAGCCGCGGCGCCTACGAACTCCACAACGTCGCCGCCGCCACTCCAATGTTCGCGTACAACTTCGGGATCAGTTCGTTCCATCAATCGCAGAAGTGTCAGCGCAATCAGGTAAGCATCGTCAACCTGCCCAACGAAAGGGATCATGTCCGGGATCAGATCGAAAGGGATGATCGCGTAAACAATCGCGCCGGCCACCAGCGCTCGTTCCGTTTTCGGCACACGCGAATCCGTCAACAAGCGCGCGCATAACAACAGCATATTTGGTATGAATAGCAGTACGTTTCCGATTCGCCGCTTCGCTAGAAGTGCAGACATCCTACCTCCTCAATTATCTCTTTCGGCAAATTGTTGGTTGGCCCGTTAAGTTATCACGACTTCAACCCGCTTGTAACGCAAACTGTCAGCTTGCGGCGCCCGGCCTAAGGCTTGGGCACTTCAAGGCAATACAGCCTTTCACTGCCGGTTAGTGTTCTGATTCACCTGTCGCTGTGCGGCCATGGAGAATGCCCAACAAGTCGCTACTCGCTATCGTCCGCCTTGTTCTCTCAGCGCCGGTTCGCTAGACTCACCGTTCTTGTAGAGCTCGACCACAATCCGAGGCCTAAACCTTTTTTCTTATGGAAATCCTTGAACGAATTCGCGAACGCGCGGCGGCCAGGCCGCAACATATCGTCTTGCCTGAAGGAAATGATCCACGCACCGTCGTAGCCGCAGCGATCTGCGCGCGCAATCGGATAGCCCGCATAACGCTGCTGGGCGATGAAGCGACAATACGCGAAACAGCGCAACGCGAAGGCGCCGATCTCAGCGGCGTTGAAGTCGTGGACCACCGGCGTGCGCCCGATTTCGACAAGATGGCCTCGCTTTTTCACGAGATGCGACGCACCAAAGGATTGATGGCTGACGAGGCACGCACGCTCTTGTCCGACCCGCTTTATTATGGAAATCTCATGGTGCGGCTGGGCAAAGCGGACGGGTCGGTGGCGGGCGCAACTAACACGACTTCTCATACGGTGCGCGCGGCCCTTCACTGCATCGGCGTTCGCCCGGGTTTCAAACTCGTCTCGAGTTTTTTTCTGATGGCTTTGCGCGACACCAGCTTCGGCCACAACGGGGCTTTGATCTTCGCCGATTGCGGCGTAGTGATCGAACCGTCGGCGGCGGAGTTGGCCGAGATTGCGATTGCCTCCGCCGATTCCTTCCGGGCGTTGCTCGGCGCGACTCCACGCATTGGGATGCTTTCCTTCTCGACGAAAGGAAGCGCCAAACATAAATTGGTGGATAAAGTGGTGGAGGCGACCAGAACAGCAAAGGCCAGAGCGCCGCAGCTTGAGATTGACGGCGAGTTGCAGGCAGATGCAGCCCTGCTGCCAGGCGTGGCCCAGTCAAAAGCTCCGGGGTCCCCGATCGGCGGGCGCGCCAACGTTTTGATTTTCCCCGATCTTCAGTCGGGCAACATTGCTTACAAGCTCACCGAAAGATTGGCCGGCGCGACCGCGATCGGACCGATTCTCCAGGGTCTCGACAAGCCTGCCAACGATCTTTCCCGCGGCTGCAAAGCGGAAGACATTGTGGATGCCGTCGCCATAACCGCCGTGCAATCCCAGGCCCGACAAATGGCCGGCTGACTCAGAGAGTTTAGAGTCCAAGCTTTAGCTTGCGTCCTTTCGAAGAGAGCGACCTGAAGGTTGAACGCTAACCTTTGAATTTTAGGCAACTCGGAACCGCCTTTCCTTGCATCCAACCGCAACAAATTTTCATTCCCGAGAGGCGGGCCAATCATTTGTCCCACAGATCTCTAAGTCTTGTCTTATTTAGCCTGATGCTGGCTACAACCGCTTCGGTGCAGGCCCAGCAAAAATCACCGCGACCGCTTCCCTCGCCAACTCCAAATGAGCAGGACGAACCTGTCAAAGTGTTTACGGAAGAGGTGCGTCTGCCGGTCATAGCCGTGGATCAGTTTGGTCACTACGATCCGACCGTCGTGCCGGAGGACATTCTCGTGCTTGAGGATGGCGTCGCCCAACAAATCAAAAGCGTTCGCCGCATTCCCGCGAATGTTCTGCTGGTGCTCGATACTGGCGGGGAGTTGAGCGGACTCGGAGGACTTTCAAAGCAAACCAGCCTGACGCGTCAGGTCGCCATCGAGCTTTTGAACAGACTACGAGAAGACACTTGGGTGGAAGTTATGCAGTTTAATAACTCAGTGCAGTTACTCCAGACCTGGACGCGCGACCGCCCGGCCACGCTCAAGGTGTTGAAGACAAAAGTTTCCTCAGGTAAGCGAGCCCGCTTTGCGGATGCAGTCGTTGCCGCCGCTCAGCAATTGAAAGATCGCCCTGAAGGCAGCCGCCATGTAGTTTTCATCACCGACGGAGTCGATTCACCTGGCGGAAAGATCGATCGGGCGCAGGCGATTAAAGAACTGGCAGCGAGCAGGGCCACGGTCCATATCATCAGTTACACGGAATTTGTCAAACAGGAAAAACAGAAGGACAAGCAATCTGGTTCGATACAACAAGTTCCTACCTCGCACGATCCAATCACAAGCAACGATCCCACCCAACCGCCCGGCACAACTCGCAGTCCCGCATATGTCCTGCACAGTATCACATTCGATCCGGCCATGCGCCGTCAGCGAAAAGCTTATGAAGCCGATATAAAAAAGAGTCAGCAAGTCCTCACCAGCATGGCGGAAGAAACGGGCGGACAGATATTTCTGCCTAAGACAAGCGTGGAAATGATCGACCAGGCAAAGGAAGCCGCCCGAGAAATAGGTGCTGAATACGTGGTTACTTACCGGCCCAAGCGGCCGCTGGCCGCGGCCGACCGCGGTGAGTATCGACGAGTGGAAGTGGCCTCGCGCCGGGTGGGGTTAACTTTGCGTTCAAGACGCGGTTATGTGGTTCCTTCGCCGGTGGAAGGAAAATAAAAACTCTGGGATAGTTTGGGAATGAGTACGAGAGCGAAAACCTAATTAGCAACGACCTCGAGCTGCGACTCCAGCATCTCGACCATGCAGCGCACTTCGAGCTCGTCTTCTTTTTTCATGAGAGACCGTTCGTGCAGCTCTTCCCAATCGCTTTGGGGCACGCGATGAAAAGCTTCGACAACCTTGGGATCAAACTGTCTGCCCGCCCAATCATCCAGTTCCCTGGCGGCATTCTGATACGGTTTACCTTTACGGTATACCCGGTTGCTCGTCATCGCATCGAAGGCATCGGCGACGGAAAAGATGCGGGCACATAAGTCGATCTCTTCCCCGCGCAGACCGAGCGGATATCCTGAACCGTCCCACTTCTCATGATGCTGCGCGACTACAAGTGCCGCGCCACGCAAAAACTCAATGCCACGCAAAATCTGTTGACCGTGCAAAGGATGTTCGCGCATGCGCACCCATTCTTCGTCGGTTAACTTCGCAGGCTTGCGCAAGATAGAATCGGGCACGCCGATTTTTCCGATATCATGCAGCAGAGATCCAAACTCGAGCTCTTTGATCCGGCGGCTGTCCAAACCATACTCTCGACCAAGACGCAGACTATAGCTGACAACTCGTTCCGAATGTCCGTGGGTCTCCAGGTCTCTGGTTTCGAGCGCCGCGGTAAGCGCTTTGAGTGTCGATCGATACGCGTCTTCCAGGGAGTTTAAGGCTCGGTCGAGCTCTGCTGTTCGCTGTTCCACTAATTCTTCCAGATGGTCTTCATAACGCTGCTTGGCAACGATCAAGTCCTGGTGCTCCAAAGCGCGCTTAACTACTGCTTCCACCTGTCGCAAGTCAAAAGGCTTCATCACGTAATCGAAAGCGCCAAGCCGCAGGGCGTCGATGGCGCTCTCCACTGTCTGCATGCCGCTGATCATTACAACCACACTATTTGGCGATATGCTTTTTACATGCGGGATCATGTCAAGCCCGCTCATGCCGGGCATCGTGATATCGCTGACTACCAGCTCGTAATCACTTTTCGCCAACTGCTGAAGCGCCTCTTCAGCCATACCGGCAGTCGTGCAATCGTGCTCGCCAGAGAAAAGATCCGAAAGGATCGCCGTTATCTCTGGCTCGTCGTCAACGATAAGAATCTGTGATCTGTAGCCACCTGACATTTTTTCCGACTCCTTAATTCCGGGGGATATCCTGGGTAACGTGGCGGTGGGTACCGGGAAAAAGCTTGGAAGGCTTGGTAAGGAGGACTGGGTTTGATTACTGAAATGTCCCACCCTCCAAGGGCAGGGTAGATTCTACAGATTTTGAGGCGCAGTGGCAAACATGTTTTTACACAACCCTAATTATAGACGCTTCATGGGTTAGGTGAGTAAAGAAGCCGAGTTAAAGTGACAAAGGGTGCGCGTCCCGCCGGTTACCCAAAGGTACCCCGGGCCGCGCACTTTTGCGGTTTCAGTCGTCCGGTCAGTAGCGAGCGGGTCGGCGACGTCCCTTTCGAATCTTGTAAGTGTAAACCGCTGCACCGCCGCCGCCAGCCAGAGCTCCAATGGCCGCGCCCTTTTTTCCACCAGCCAGCCCGCCGATCACCGCTCCGGCGCCCGCACCAGCAGCAGTAGTCAACTTGTCGCGGTGTTTCTGCCAGAAACTTCGTCCGTGTTTATGGTTATCGCCGATACAACTGTAATGCGTGTGCCAATAGTTGCCATGCCGGTGCCGGAAGTTGCCGCAGGTTCGGGCTGAGGCGGGCACAGACAACATCGCCATAAACGTTAATACAACCAGTCAAGAGAGTATCTTTCTCATCGGTTCTCCTTCGACGTAAAACGCCGCTAAGGGAGAGATGGTTTTCGGGGGCTTATGCATCAATTCTATTGAGGGCAGTGCTCTTTGTCGAGCAGCACTCAAGGAAGGGGGAAACCCGGTGATGGTGCCGGAGGTCGGACTCGAACCGACATGAGTGTGACCTCGCCAGATTTTGAGTCTGGTGCGTATACCAATTTCGCCACTCCGGCATGGGGCGGGGAAAAGATAATAAGTCTACCTGTTCGCGAATCGCAACCGGAGGAGTTGCCTGGCGGACCGATCAGTTTTGCGGATGGCCTATCCTGGCGCGCGATACAAAAGCGGCAACGCTCAGTCGCTATTTCGCGACAATAGAGCTCGACTTGCTTTCAGTAGTCTCGTCGTCGGGTTGTGAATCGTAACCTTTATAGTCGTAGTGGTAATAATAGTAATCGCTTGACCGTACTTCAGCCTTATTCAAAACTACCCCGATAATCTTCGCGCCAATTTCCTGCAATATCTGGCGGGTCCGCCTCACTACCTGCCGCGACGTTTTGCCTCCATGCACTACGAGGATAACGCCATCGACGAGCAACGAAATGAGCACGCCGTCTGTAAACGAGGCGATTGGCGGAGAATCGATGACGATATAGGCAAACGTTTCACCGGCAACGTCTAGCAAACGCTTCATCTGAGCAGAACCAAGCAGCTCCGCCGGGTTTGGCGGAATAGCTCCCGAGCTAAGCAAATAGATATCGGTCTCAAGATACCGATTAATCTTCGCCAGTATCTCTGCCTCGCTCGTTTCGCTGGAAAGGATCGCGCTCAAGCCTTCGTTATTACTCAAACCAAAGACGTGATGCAGTCGCGGCCGGCGCATGTCCGCATCAATCAGAAGAACCTTAGCTCCGGTTTGCGCGAGCACGGTAGCGGTGTTGACCGCGGTGGTTGTTTTCCCTTCAGCGGGCACACTCGAAGTTACGAGCAAAGTTTTAGGCGATCGCCCCGGCGTGGAAAGGAGAATAGAAGTCCGCAGATGTTTGTAAGCTTCTGCCTGCAAAGTTGGCCCGCGGGAATTTATTAAGAGTTCGGGGCCGCTGCCGTTTCCATTTGTTCTTTGCAGGGCTCGCGTAATCGGCAACAGGCGTTGCGCGCTTCGGCCGGCTATCGGAATGATTGCTAACGAAGGCAGGCGCAGCCCGCTTTCTATGTCGCCGGGACTCTTGATAGTGTCGTCCAGGTATTCCAGAAACAGCGCCAGCGCCACGCCGAATACGAGCGCCAGAACCAGAGCCAGAAACACAGCCTCCATGCGCCTTGGACCAATTGGTCCCTTGGGCACAGCCGCATAATCCACCACGTGGATATTGTTAGGCGTGCCGGCCATGGTCACGTCGTTTTCTTTCGAGCGCTGCATCAAGCCCTCGAGCAGGCCTTTATTAGTTTCAATCTCCTGTTTGAGGATGTTGTAATTAATCGCGGCCTGATTCTGGGCAACCGTTTCCGCGCGCTGCTTGTTGAACGAGTCTCGCAGCGTCTTTTCGCGATCAAGCGCCTGGCGATAATTACTGTCCAAGCTCACCGTGATAATCTTCCTGGCGCTGCCGCGCGTTTCATCCAACTGCTTCTCGAGGATCGCTATCTGCTGGTTAACGTCTTTTACTTCCGGCGATTCTTCGGTGTCAGTTAAGGCCAACTGCGCGCGTTTTTGTTTTAGTTCGGCGAGCCGCGTCTTAAACTCCGCCACCTGCTTGTCGCTTGTCTCAGCGTTTGCTTCCGTGACTCCGGGCGCCAGGCTCGCGCGATAAGCGGCTTCCGCTAGGCTGCGTTCGTTCTCTGCAACGAGGAGTTCTTTATTCAAGCCCGCGAGCCGCTCCACGACGGTATTCTGGCTGGCATCGAGCGATAGAATCTCGTGGCTTTGGGCGTAATTCACCAGCTGTTCTTCGCCGTTGCGAATCTGCGATTGCAACTCGCCAATGCGTTTTTGCAAATATGTTCCGGCGAGAGTATTGGTCTTCGTCTTCACTTCGATATTCCAGAGTGCAAATGCATCAGCGACCGCATTTACTACCTTCGCTGCCACCCCCGGATCCGTATGGCTCGCGCGAATATCAATTAGCCGCGTCTTCTTAAGTTGCGCCACATCGAGCATGCCTTGCAACGAATCCACGTAAGGCGCCAGACGCTCTACCTCCGCGGGATCTTCCAACGAAAGACCGGAGGTGGTTAAGGGTTGGTTGCCGCGATCTGGTAGCGCACCGTTTTCAGCCACCGCGGAGTTCTTTGGGTTTGAGCCCAATCCGAACATGCGCATCAGACTCTGCCACGTGGAGCGATTGTCGACATGAGAATCCAGGAAGGTACGGTTATGCTCGAGGTCAAGAGTTTTTGCGACGCGCCGCAGCAGCGTGGGGCTGGAAATTATCTGGACCTGAGTATTGAAGTACTCCGGATCCATGTAGGTGTTGTCGACGTAATAGGAGCCGCCTCTTGAGGCACCCAACGCGGGGCTATAGGTTTCCGTATCAACCTGAACGCGTGCGCGCGCTTGATAGATGTCGGGCTGGCGCGCTTGTTTTAGCGCGGCGATGGTGCTGACGATCAATGCGAGGCCAATAATCAACCAAAGACGTTTGCGGATCGTCTGCCAGTAGTCTCGCAAATGCATTTCGCCTTCAGGGGAAGCTTCTTCCCCGTAAGCGACGATAGGCGGCGTGGCATAGCCATTTCGCAAGGACCCGTTCGTAGGCTCGAGCGAGGAATTCTTCAAGATAATGTCGAGAGCTTTGGCTAAATCTGAAGGTTCTTTCATGGAGGGAGCATCTTTTTAGTATTT
>DIYZ01000099.1:0-2412 GCA_002427845.1 Chloracidobacterium sp. UBA6041
CTCCTAGACTGGAACTGCGTTTGACTGGGTCGCTGCGGACGCTTGTGGCGCGGGCAGTTCAAAAGTATGACCTGATCCAAAGTAGTTTCTCCAGGCGATATCTACAAGCTCCGGAGTGAGCTTCTGCGGGCGTCCCTCAAAAAGACAAACATCATTGACGCGATTCAGCAGGTCGCGAGGTTCGCACGGTTTCATGGGCCGCTCTTCACTCGCATACTTGTTGAGTATGTGATTTAAGCTTGCCTGGTCGACCGTTATGGCCTGGGCGGTCGCCGCGCGTTGGAATATTTCCACGTAAGCAGATTGAGTCGGCATTTCCATCCGGGCCCGATAACCCATACGCCGCAGGAAAGCTTCGTCGATCAGATCTTTGTCGTCAAGATTCGTCGAAAACACGACGAGCTGCTCAAAAGGAACCTCGATCTTCTTGCCGTTATTCAGCGTCAGGAAATCAACGCGTCGCTCGAGCGGCTGAATCCAACGATTGAGCAGAGAGCGAGGCGAGACGGCTTGACGTCCGAAGTCGTCGATGACCAGAGTGCCGCCATTGGATTTCATTTGGAACGGAGCCTCGTAAAATCTCGAAGTCTCCGACCACGCCAACACTGTGTGATCCAGCGTAAACTCTCCGCCAACTATTATCAACGGCCGCTCGATTTCTACCCAGCGGCAATCATGTTCGGAGGGTGACTTTCTTTTCGGCACGGCGCGGTGGCAGTGAGAGTCGAAAACGCGGATGATCTCACCATCGATTTCGATTGCGTAAGGTATCCAAACTGAGCCGAAAAGCGCTGCATTGATTCTCTGTGATACAGCCGTCTTTCCAGTGCCGGGAAGGCCGGTAAGGAAAAGCGACGAGCATGAATTAATAACGCAGCCAAGCGTCTGCAGCAAAGAATCAGGTAGTACCAGATCACGAAAGGCGGAGCGTACAGCATCGATCGAAGTCGGGCGGGAAGGGCCCGCCTGTAAGCGCATCATATGTGAATAGTCCGTCAGCGATACCGGAGCCGGCCCGCGATAGCCGTTTTGCGATTCGAGACGTACCAGGCGTTCCCAGCCGTGATCGAGCATGGCGTATCGAGTGACACCGATGGCGCTTTGCAGGCGCATCTCGATCAGTTTCTCTCGATAGAGGCGGTAGAGGATCTCCTCCGTTACCGCGCAAGGCAGATGCAACTTCTCAGCAACCAACGCTGAGGTGGGCTCAGTCAGTGAAGCGACGTGTTTAAGAGCGAGGTCACACAGAAAAGTGTCAGATACGCCAGTCTCTTCCGGATCCTCTGGCGTTGGTGGGCCGAGACTTTCGATTTCTTCTCGCCGCAGGATGTTCAAATAAGCCATTTTTCCGGTCACTTAAAAAGCGTTAGGACAAGTCTTCACAGGCGGCACCCCTCAGGTGTGCTAAGAAGCCGGAAGTGGGCTAATGCGCACAACAACAGAATCCTGCCCGTTCTTGTTCGTTGGATATTGGCGCCCCCGGACGAGTCGAAGCGCTGAGGCTTCATAAGCCTCCATCCCCCGACGATGATTCTTCACTGAGGCAAAGGTAATGCGTCCGTTCTGGACCTCTATTACGACAGTGATCTCTTGCGTACCGGGATTGGCGCTCTGTTGGGCCTTGAGTCTTGCGGCCTCGTAATGCTTTAAAGCTTCCTCGGAACGTCCGGCGATTTCCAGACGGTTGGCGACATTTAGGCGGCCGGTGACCTCGCCACCAGCGCGGGCAAAGTTTTTGTAGGCATCATCAAACTTGCCCAGTTGCGATTGCGCAAGCCCCAGGTTGTTCAAGATGCGCGCATCATCCGGTGCCAACTTCACCGCCTTCTTCAGGCGATCGGCTGCGCCGCGATAATCGCCATTTTTGTAGAGCACGTAACCAAGATTATTAAGTATCTGCGCGTTAGCGCCATCTAATTTAACTGCTTCCTCAAAAGCGCGCCGGGCCAACTCGGGCAAGCCCTTGCGGTCATAAGCTACGCCCAGCAGGTTGCGGGCATCGGCCAGCCCGGGATCCATCGATGCGGCGGTCGAGAGCTCTTCGATCGCTTCATTCAAATTTCCATTGTTCAGCAGCGTGCGCCCTTCCTCCAGGTGATCGGCGGCGTTGTCTACTGGATTCGCCCGCGCGCTTGCTTGTGCCACCGTTGCGTCTTTGATTTGGTTGAGCGGCGCGCTTTCGAATCTCCTTATATCTTTCTCGGAGATGCGTTGGAGCTTGTTGTCTTTCTTTCCGTGGCCAAACAACCGGCCGAGTGCCCTGAATGGGGCCTTTAGAGCGCGAACAAAGCCATTGTCGCGCCCTTCTTGCTTTTGGCCATTGTCTGCTGCCGAGGTATCCGCTGAATTTAGCGCCAGCCACTCAGCATTAGTCATAAGAATGCCGTGGACGGTTTGCAGGGGCTGAACCGC
>DIYZ01000099.1:2707-4805 GCA_002427845.1 Chloracidobacterium sp. UBA6041
GCGTCTACTTAGAGAACAGATCAATTAGATTAAGGGCAGAAGGTGCAAGAATCATGGCAATAATCACCGGAAACAGAAAAATTGTCAGGGGAATGAGCAGCTTTAACGCTGCCTTCGCTGATGCCTGTTCAGCGCGCTGGCGGCGCTTGGTTCTCAGAGAATCCGCAAACACTCGCACAGCCTTGCCAATTGATGAACCGAAACGGTCAGCCTGGATCAGCAACGCCACAAAACTGCGAATATCATCAACTCCGGTCCTTTCGGTCAGGTTACGTAATGCCTCTTCGCGGCTCCGTCCAAGCCGAATTTCCAGATTGACCAGATCTAACTCGTGATGCATATCGGGGTGCACGTTCTTCAATTCTTCACCGACACGATTGAGCGCAGCGTTTAATCCCAAGCCGGCTTCCACGGCAATGACCATCAAATCCAACGCGTCGGCAAGCCCCCAGGTGATGCGCTGCTGGCGGCGAGTGATCTTGCTACGGAGCACTAAACGGGGCACGTAGAAGCCGATTGCGGCTGCCAGCACTCCCCATATCAGAAAACTGTTTAGCGGCCGATCGAGGATGAAGCAAACAGTCATCACCAGGCTCGGGAGGGCCACGATTAACAGCAACTGGATGGCACGGAAGGCCATCGCTGCGTCGGGCGAAGGGTATCCCGCGTGGAGCAACTGCTTTTGCAGTTTGGCCGCTTCAACTGCCGATATCGGCACGATCCGGTTGATCGGCTCGGCAGCCCGCGTGGTCATTGTGGTTAAGGGGTTATTTTCGATGAGCGCCAGCGAAGGATCTGCGCTCTCAAGTTGGGCGTTGACAACACTGGTTGGACGCGCCACCAACCAGTAAAGGCTCATCACTGCGAGAGCGATGCAACTAAACGTTAAGAGGACGATGAAGATCATCATGATGCGTAGTACCTCAAACTTTGATGCTCAGAAATTTCATTATTAACAACATGCCGAAGGTCTGCCACACGATGGCGAAGGCAATCACGTAGTGGCCTCGCTGGTCATGAATTAACACGCTCATGTAGTCAGGGTTGAAGACTGTCAGGATAAAAACAAGCACAAAGGGCAGGCCACAGAGAATCCAGCCCGAAAGACGAGAAGCCGTTGTCATGGTGCGGAAGTCTTCCATGATCTTGTAGCGCTCGCGAATGGTTTGCGAAACCTTCTCCAGAATTTCGGCGAGATTGCCGCCAGTTTCCCGCTGAATGTGCATCGCCGTCACGCAGAGCCGCAGGTCGAGCAACGGGACGCGCTCGGTCAACCGGTCGAGCGCCATTTTGATCGAGAGGCCCAGTTTCTGCTCCTCGAAAGTAATGCGAAATTCGGCGGCGATGGGGTCGGGCATCTCGGAGGCCACCTGGTTTAGCGCCTCGGAGAAAGCATGGCCCACGGAGAGCGAGCGGCTAAGCAGGTCGAGCGTGTCGGGAAGTTGCGCATTGAAGGTATGCAGCCGCTTTTTCCGCTTCCAGGCAACGTGCACGATGGGTACGGCCGCGGCCACGATGGCTAACCCGACAACGGCTATCGAGTTGAGAGCGGTGGATGCCGCCAGCGCTGCCATAAGGCCGGCGACCGCGCTGAAGGCGAGCAGGCGGCTGACCGTGGTGTGCACGTCTGCCTGCTTGATCATCAGATCGAGTCTCTTTACGAAATCGAGTGAAGACAGCAGGCGGTTGATGGTGGGGCTGCCCCCGATCGAATCAACACGGGTTATCTGGATGGCCTCATCGAGGGAACCGCCTTCTGATTCCCGCAAGGCCTCCGCAACACGTTGCTCCAGGCGCTGGTCGCGAGCGTCAGACTTGCGCGACGCCAGCAGAAAAAGAGCGTAGGTAAGAAACAGGAAGAAGAGAAATATGATGGTCGAAATCAACATCTTTTGCGCACCTCCTAGAAGAACGCCGGCAATTGCATGCCATATTGCTTTAGCCGTTCGGCAAAACGCGGGCGAATTCCGGTGGTGCGGAAGCGTCCGATAACCTTGCCGGTGCCATCAACTCCCGTCCGCTCGAATTGGAAGATCTCCTGCATGGTAATCGTTTCACCTTCCATGCCGGTAATCTCAGAGATCGAAACGATGCGGCG
>DIYZ01000140.1:0-5216 GCA_002427845.1 Chloracidobacterium sp. UBA6041
ACCTTTATTGGCACGGCTCACCTGGCGAATGCGTTTGTCGAGGCGCTTACGTACCTTGTCCTGATCGAGATAGACGTATTCGGTGATGACGTTATGGCGAAAGTTCAGCTCAGGGTTGGTGGTAAGGACGCGCATGCAGTCGGCAAAGATGTGGGGCTGTGGTGGAACAAACATGGAAACGACGGCTGCCGGGTAATTGCCGTGCATGACAAAGTGGCCATCGCCGGCGATTGTCTCTCCTGATAGGTAGTCACGAATGTCGCGGCCCGGAACATCTGGAAGGATGGGGGCAGTGTTTGAGTTTTGACGGTGGCCCAGGTAGACGGCTTCCCACAGTTCTTGTCGCGTGAACGGCTGGAGGCGCAGCGGGCTTTGGTGCTCAATCAGGCGGAAGGTCTTTTCCGCCTCATCTATTGCCTGCTGTTCGTCAGTAATGGTGCGGCGTGTAATACGGTCATTACTGGTTTCGCGGAGCGTATGGAGCAGCGCGCCTACGAAGCCTAGTAGTCCGCGCATTGCGATTTCCCGTTTGAGCGTGGGAAAGAAGCATCCGAGTCCTTTACGGCTTTCGTCGTTGTGGTGTTTTACGGGTACGCGCACCCAGGCTGACAAGGTGTGCTGCTTAAAGGCACCGCCAATAGCGGCGTCCTCGTAGAAGCAGATGCCCATTGTGTGTAGTAGCCCAGCGAGTGGAGCGATATCGTTTTCGTCGCGTGAGCGAAGGTGACGCTGGATGGCGCGTCCGGGATCGGGATTCGCGGATAAGCGAAATTGGATGATGGTGTCAGGCGGTTTTCTAGACGCGAGCAGGCGGGCGAGCTCGTTGATGCGGCGTTCTATCAGATGGGCTTCGCCAAAGATCGTGTTGTTGAGTGCGACGTGATAGGCCTTAGTGAAGCTGCCGTCGGTATGGCGGAGCAGGGCTCCGGAGAGGTCCATGATTGAGGAATCGCGGCGGCGGCCGGCAGGGCGCGGAAGCAGTTGAATGCGGGTTTGGTCCTGCCTAATCCGGGCCTCGGTTTGGCTTGTGGGCATTTTCGCCAGGTCGCGTTTTGCGCGGCGGGCGAGCGGTACGAGTCTGAGCCCTACGGTGATGCCGATGGCTGTCAGAACGACGGCTGCGGCAATGATGGTGATGGTTGTGGCATCCACGGCAATTTTCTCTCTCCACTAATCAATCTACTTTTGGTCAATTTATTCTTGCTCGTCGTTACTCCTCACTACTGATTGGGGAGCAGCCACGGGCGTTCTTTCTGATCGGTCGGGAGAGCGTGCCGGTGGCGTGATGCTTTTGTTAGTGCCGCGACCTGGTGTTGTAACCAGAAGGGGCGGCGGCCTATGCGTACGAAATTAAAAAAAGCAACTGAACCGACGAGGCCGATGACGCAGGTCCATATCTCAAGCGGGAAGCGCATCAGCTTCATGTTGAATAAGAAAGGAATGCTGTAGCAGAGCAGAGTAATGAAGATGACGAACTTCCAGTCAGCGTCCGTTACTCCGAAGCGCACTACGGGCAGATAGATCTGTGAACGTATTGGTCTTGCTCGCATTGGCTCTCCAACTTTCCTCTCACCCTTCTCTTAAAAAAAGTGTCCTCTTTAAATGTTGTGAGGTTTCTCAGTTGCCGAGATCGGTGTCGAGATTCACGGCATTACCTTGCGAGAACGAGTAAGCGAGGCTGGCGATTGAGCCGAAGGCAAAGCAGAAGACTCCGCCCAGCGCTTGCTTGGTCCAGTTTTTCTCGGTCATGTAGTTGACTGCTGCCCACATGAGGCCGCCGATGCCGAGAAGGAAGAGCAGGTTTCTTCCCCACTTGATGATTTCCCTGACGCCATTGCCGAGCGTCTGGTCGTTGCCGCCGAAGATAGTTCCGCCTCCGGGTCCCTGGGCCATCGTGCTGACGGCCGTCAGCGAAAAGATCGTGACAATGGCAAGCAGCGGCGCGAGTGCATTAAGAATTACGCTTGCCTGAATCAGCCGGCGGCTGGCACGAGCTGCGCGTGAACTGGACAGAAGGTTTTGATCGATTTCCACCGTGTTCGCTTGTGAGCGAAGCCATTTGCGGAAGGTGTTAGGTCTCATGATTTACTCCTCAAAAAGAAATTCAGGTTTTCAGAATTAGGTTTCCAGGTTCGCGTAGTCGCTTGAGGTTTCCTCTGTCGCCTCAGGCGGCTGGTCGGTTCGGGCTTACTACAAAGGCTGTGCCAAAAACTTTTTAAGTGTCAGTAAGAGATCCTGGCTCGTTCTTTCTTAGGCGTGAGGTATCGCGGCATCGGTCTTGCACAAGAGATGAGCTTGAGCGGAGCAGGAGGCTCGATCCCTTTATGCAAATCAAAAGACATTTTCCCCTTAATTTAACTGTACTGGCGCTGGCTGCGGTGTTATGGCAGGCGGAAGCTAATGCTCAAACAAGTCAAACTAAAGTAGCGCGGCCACGATCGAGAGGTGTCGGCGATCGCAGTCCAAAGCGGCGGGCAGGTGTTAGCAAACGCCGACACTTGCGGATAAGGCAGTTTTCGCAAATGAGGGAAAGAGCGCGGATGTATGAACCTTTCATTGCTGCTGCGGCCCGTAAACATGGAGTTGATCCTCGGGTGTTATGGACGATCGCGTATTTAGAGACGCGTTTTCGGCCTGAATTAATATCGCCGGCGCGGGCGCGCGGTCTGATGCAGTTCATGCCCGGTACGGCGAGGCGGTTCAATTTAACGAATCCGCATGATGGGCCTGCGGCTATTGATGCGGCCGCACGATATGTGAAGGAGCTGGTTGATGAATTTGGCGGGCGCCTGGACCTGGTGCTCGCGAGTTACAACGCGGGTGAGGGCGCGGTTAATTGTTATCGCACCGGGCGAACAATAAGGACGTCGACCGGCAAAGTTATCAATCCGCGCGGTATTAAGACGAGCGGTGTGCCTCCCTACGCGGAGACGGTCTCGTATGTGAAGCGGGGCCTGTTGGTTTTCTCACGGGTAACGTCTGCGGGTGTTTTTAACCCTGAGCTAATTGCAGGAACGAGGGCTTTGCAATCACCTCCAATGGCTATCGCGGTGAGTGACCAGCGCATTATTGATAGTGGGTTGCGAGAGCTTGGAGGGTTGCCGGTTACGATGCTTTTCTCGGGAGTAAAGCAGATTGGTATTGGTCAGGGTGGTGGTCAGACTGGTGGTAACCAGGTGGCTATCACCCGTCGCGCTGGTGCGAGTGGAGGAGATAGCGCGGCATTTGAAACAGTCTTTTTTGATGTGCATTCCGGCGCGCGTTATCTGGTCAGCAAAGGTGAGATTGTAAAGCCTTTGGATGTCGTGGAAGCGAGCGGCGCTACTGAGAATGCGGGGGAGGGAGAGGTGGTTCACCATGTTGTTGCGAAGTCTTTCTATCTTGGTGCGGGCGGGAAATAGTAGCTTGTGGAAGTACTTAAACTCTTCCCTTTTCAGAAAGAGGCATGTGTCTCCTTGTGGGAAGTGGCACGGCGGGCGCGTGAAAAAAAGGCGGCGGGCGGCGCGGGCGAGCGCTGCCTCGTCATCGGTCCGACAGGTTCAGGTAAGACAATTACATTTCTCGCGTTCGTTCGAGCAACGTCACTTCGGTGGAAGTGGCGAGCGCTGGTTATCGTACCTTCGAAGGAGTTAGTAAAGCAGACTAAGGAACGGTCAAAAGAGCATACGCCAGAGATAAGAGTCGGAATGATAGCTGGCGGAAAATGTGAGATTGCGGGCGTCGATATGGTTATTTCAACGTCCGCATCTTTGCATAAGAAGCGGCTTGCGAAAATAGATCCCAATGAGTTTGACCTGGTGATTGTCGACGAGGCGCATCATGCGTCGGCGGAGTCGTATAAGGCGATACTCGATCATTTCTCGCCGGCGACGTTGATGATTGGAATGACTGCGACTTACGTACGCGGTGACGGCATCAGCGTGGCATCGGCGGAGTATTTTTCCTCCGTAGTCGTTTATCACACGATTGGCCAACTCACTACAGCAGGGTATCTGGTTCCGGCTCGGGGCTATTACAAACATACAGGTCTGACGCTTGAGAATGTGCCGATCAGGCGGGGCAACTATGACGAAAGAAAGTTAGCCCATGCGGTGAACATTCCGGAGCGTAACAAGATGGCTGTTGACGCTTGGCGCGAATGGGCGCCGGGGCGTTCGACGGTTGTATTTTGCGTGAACATCGATCATGCGAAAGACATAGCCGGTGTTTTTCGAGAGCAGGGGATATCTGCGGCGGCAGTCTGGGGTGATATGGATGAGGATGAATATAAGCGAATCATGGAGGATTACGAGGCTCGGCGTGCCTAAGGGTTTTTTAAGCTCACTGAAGCGAGGCCAGGTGAGTGATTTAATAACGTCTGCTCGTGCTCTTTTGTTGCCGGTTGAATCTATCAGGCTTGTCCAATCACAGAAAACTGCTTTGGGTGCCGATCCGGTTAAGGCGGGGATAGCTGCGTCTGATGTTGGTATGCAGAACGATGGAGAGTGGCACAAGTGGCAGTTTCAACTGAATCTCTAAGACAACTTAAAACAAATACAAAGTCGGTGGTAGCTGTCGGAGAGGCGAGACAGCGAGTGTGCGCGTTTGCTGACAGCATGAAGGCGGAAGTGTCTGCGACGGCGGCTTTTTTTTCGTCTGAGGTCTTTGTGATGCGATTGTCGTGCGGGTTTCTGAGTCCTTGAGAGTTTCAGTCTCTTTGGTTTTTGTGGCACGGCTTTTGTTGATGCAGTGGCGGGCCAAGACCGCTTGGCTTTCCTGCCATTGAAGATCTTGTGGAAATAGCCGCGGAAGAGAGAAGCCAATTATGAGTAGAAATAACGATGGGCGAGCAGCAGTCGTCACTGGGGATGAGATCCCAGGAGAGTTAAGCGAGCTATTGGCCGACTTGGAGTCGGACCGAGGCGTTCAACTGAGTCTTGATGTGCCGGAGATCCGGCAGCCCCGGTATGCACAGCAATCAGAAACTCAGTCGGAGGCGAGAGAACGTGGGTCGGGTCCGGTGATTCCGGAAGTAAGAGCGCGTGGGGGAAAAGAATTGTCTTCAGGCCCTGCGGTTGTTTATCGAGATTCGTCTGATGTGCAAACGATACTGAATTTAACGTGGTCGATGATGATCATGGCGCTGCTTCTGGTGGTGAGTGGTGTCGGCAATATTTATCAGTACCTCCGCCGGCCGGACAGGATCGTTGTGGACGGCGGGACCGGTCGGGTGCTTT
>DIYZ01000140.1:5425-5641 GCA_002427845.1 Chloracidobacterium sp. UBA6041
AGTCTACATCACCAAAGAATTCGTGAAGGCGGTATATCAGGTCGATCCAGCAACCAGGCCTCGGGACATTGAGCGAGCTTTGACAATGATGGTGCCGGACTCTGCGGTGAAGTTCTCCAAGTGGATGCGGGAAAAGGGTGTGTTAGATCAGCAGAAAGCGGAGAGTTGGCAAACGATCTGGAATCCGATGGACGTGTCCGTTGATAAGAATGACGG
>DIYZ01000140.1:5853-7282 GCA_002427845.1 Chloracidobacterium sp. UBA6041
GTCACGGTGACAGAGGCTAGGCAGTTGCGGTTAACGATCAAGCTTGTGGCTGACAATAAGGGCCGAGCGGATCGTAACCTGCGGTCAGGGTTTTTGGTTTCCTCACTGGACTATCAGGAGTTGAATGATCCTGTAAGCAAGGGTGTTGGGCAGAAGAATGGGGCAGTGATCTCACCTGCGTCGAAATCGACGCAGGCTACACCGGTGACCGCTCTGCAGGATCGATAAAACAAATCTAGATCGAGTGAGAAAAGGAGTCTTTCATGTTTAAGCACGGGAATCGTAGACGCTCTCAGGTTATGGGAGTGGTCTTGTTTTTAATGATGTTCTCTGCCTTAGTAGTGGCGCAGCAACGAGGGCAACGTAAGCAGCCTCAAAAAGCAGTTCAGGGGCATAAGCCTACTGCTGGGGTAGTGCCGCCGGCGGCGAAGCCGTCTCCTTCACCCACGCCGATGGTGCCTGTCGCCTTAGTGAATCCTTCGCAGCCTGAATACATGTCGCGTGAGGCTAACGTCACTGTGCGGGGAAATCAGAATCCGATTATCCGTCTGGGGTTGGCGCAGAACGGAGTGAACGTCATTGAGTTTCCCGCGGCCGATTCCTTTTTCATGATTCATCCTGGCAATTCGGAGCTGGTCTCGTTTGATGAAGAGACTGCGAAGTTAAGCAAGCGGTCTCTTGTCTTGCGGCCGGGCGCGGCTTTTGTGGCGCCGCCTGCGGGATCGACGACAAGAGGTCCGTCGGCGTCGATCAGCGTGCAGATGCAGTCGGGGATTGTTGTCACTTTCTTGATCTATCCGGTGCGCGAACTTTCGCAAAATGCGCATCGGTGCGTAGTGATGTACAACCGCGATGAGGTGGTTGCTGCTCGCAAAGCCGCGGGTTTGGCGGTCAATCTTGATGGGAGAGAGCCTGCTCCGAAACACAGTAATGGATCGATGCGGTTTGGTGAAGATGGCGACGATGGGGACTTGATCGTTCCTAAGGTGTCGCGATTGATTGCCGACGTTGATAGCAGTCGCGCGAATGAGCGCGTTCGCGACGGTAAGGTTTCAAAGAAACGGCCCAAGCTATCGGAAGTTGCGAACCGCGCGTTGAAGGATGCGATTAAGAATCCGAACAAGATGGGTGCGTTTGCGAAGTCGAACCACGGTCTTAGTTTGGCGGTGGCGCCAGTTGTTGATTTGGATGTTCAAGCTCGGATGGTTGTGATTGCTGTAAGAAATGACGCTCAGGGCGTGTTGCGAATTGTCCAGGGGAACCCGGAGGTTTATGTGCAGACCTTTGACGATAACGGAAAGACGCTTCAGTTGGAACAGGTGAAGCGTTTGTATGTGGAAAGTACTTCTCTGGAAGGAAAGCTGAACAAGGGCGACGTTGTTTACTATGCGATCGTTTATGAGGCGCCGGTGCTTGGTGCTTTGCAGCG
>DIYZ01000140.1:7566-10571 GCA_002427845.1 Chloracidobacterium sp. UBA6041
AACGGTTTTCACGGGGATCGGCGTGTGGTTCTCGAAGAGCTTGATGATGAGATCGATAGTGATGGAGAACGTGAGTTTGTTGGCGACGAGGAACGGCGCGCTGTGTTGGTCGATGAAGGCGACATGGTTACGGGGGTAGAGGAAGAGCGGGGAGAAAAACAGGGAAAGGGCCGTGGCCGTAGAGCTGTTGTTGGTATTGGTGTGTTGATTGTCATCGTTGCCTGTGCTGCGATCGCCGGCTGGTTTGTGATCGGTAAGGGAGCCACACGAAAGGCGAAGGTGCCAGTTAATGGAAGTAATGCGTCAACGAATTCAGGCGCTGAATCTGAAGAAGCAATGACGCGACGGGCTATTGAGGAAGCTCGTGTGAGTGGTCCAGGTATTACGTTGAGCGATGGGTCGGTGGTTAGGCCGGGCACGTTGCCGCCAACGAAGGGAATGGCGCCTGGTTCGAATGTGCCCGTGACGCAAGTGGCGCCAGTTATCAACGGAGATTTGTCCAGCACGGTCAATTCGGCCCAGCCAAATACGAATATTGAAAATTCGAGAATTAGTGAGGCAAAGCCACCTGTTGCGCGGACGGTCGCGGCCGTTGTGGGGCGGAACAATGAGCGCTCGGTGAGGATTGGTGAAGATGCAAAGCCGGCAGATCGGCGTGGTGGCGCTGGCCGACGTGAGGGAAGTGCGGACGAAGTACGCAAAGATCTGAGCGGCATCGCATTGCCTTCGTTCGGGAGCATGTTGCCCGTGAAGAGTCTTGGGGTGCTTTATACCTTGCGGTCTGGTGGATTGGTGCGGCTTGAACTCACGCGCGATGTGAAGGGGAAGGGCTGGTCCATACCTCGAGGGACTGTTTTGGTGGGCGCGTTGCGAGGGGCGGAGTACGACCGGGCTTTTGTTTCATTAGTCGGGTTTATTGATTCGGAGTCCGGGCGCTTTGTAAAAATCACCGGCGATCTGCTCGGCTCTGATGGGGGCATAGGAATCCGTGGCAAGAAGAGGAAGATGTCGAGTGGTTGGTCGCGCGCGCTCTCCCGTCTGAGCGAGGCGGGTTTGAACATCGCGGGAACTTTAGCAGGCTCGGTGGGTCGAAGGCCGATCGTGATTAGTGATGCTTTCGGTAGTTATGGCGGACGGGTGACAAAAGAATTGGACGGGGCGCTTAAAGGCCGAGATGGTGACAGCTTTGTGGAGGTAGCGGCTGGTAGTTCAGGCTACATAATGATCACGGAATTGCCGGAGGCGATTCAGGGTGTAGACGCCTTGGCGAAATTGTCGGGGCGTGATGTTGAGGAACGCTCTGACGCGGACCAGCCTCGTCGAACAACGGGTATCTCTGAGCGTGAGCTGGCGGAACTGATTCAGTCAGGCGATCCGGAACGGATAAAAGCGGCGTTCTCACGCATGACTCCTGAAATGCGACGAGTAGCGGAGGCGGTAGTGAGCGGGGATTTGGCGGGGCGATAAAGGGCTACTCATGAATCCATTGAATCCAGATAAGCCAAGCATTAACCCGCGTACTGTTGTTACGGACGGCGGGTCTGTGGCTCTGGCGCGAATGTTGGCGGGAACCGGGTACATGGTCCAGGAGAGAGTCCTCGGCGATTTGACGCAGGCAATTAAGAGTGGCGCTCCACATTTGATCGAGGGAGAGCGGGGCTCAGGGAAAACGGCTTTGGCCGAAGCGCTGGCGATCGCTTGTAACCTTCCGGTTTTTTATTTACAGGGAATGGAAGGTTTGGAACTCGAGGATGTGCTTTATAGCTGGGACAGGGAAGGTCAGTCTCAGTGGGTGCGCCAGGCAATTGCTTCGGGGATGGATTTGAAGGAAGCACGTGATAAGCAATGGGGCGCGGACTATCTGATGTTTGGCGAAGCTTTGGGAGCGTTTGAGTTTGCCGCGCGTACTGGGGTTGTGCCGATCCTCATCGTGGATGAGATCGATAAACTCCAGGATACGACCGAGGACATGTTGTTGCAGTTATTCGGTCGTGGTTATGCGCACGTGCCGCGTTACGGGGATGTCGGTGAGAGAGATCCATCGCGATGGCCGGTAGTCGTTTTATTGTCAAATGACATTAGACATGATCTGTCGGCGCCGATGCGCTCTCGTTGCGTTTATACGTGGATAGATATGCCGAGCGCACGTGAAGAGGTGGCCATATTGTGCGCTCGTGTGCCGGATGCGTCGCGCGAGGCGGTGGCTTGGGTGGCGAAGCTGCTTGACTGTATTCGTGCGATACCTGGAGTTCAGGACAAACCTGCGCTACGCGAAGGCATTTGTTTGTTGAGTGCATTCATGCGTGATGGGGTGCGAGAAGTGGAGGAGGCTACCTTGAGATCGTACTTGTGTTTGATTGCGAAGCGGCGGGGTGATCGTTCTTATCTACAGCAGTCGATGGCGCGAATCGAACTTGCAGTTAATGAGCGACACGATGAAGTCGACGTGTGGGTGGAACAGGAGTTTGGTTTGCGCGAGCGTGGGCATCTGGCAGCCGTGGCCTGAGGTGTTTTGAATGGCTAGGAGTAAATCACAAAAATCGCTTGGACGAACACTTCTATCGTCACCGTTGGCAGTGGTGTTGTCGGTGGCGATGGTGGTCGTGTTTGTAATGTCATTTGCTGGATACGTTCGTCGCGGTGGCTTCTGGTCGCCCGAAGTAGAAGCTCGGGTATTCAATGAGCGTGATCGCAGTCGTAATCGGCAAGATAGCGGGACGAATGGCAAACAACGGATGTTTGCATTTCAGGGTGAGGTCTATGACGAGGTGGAGCAGGTGAGAGAGACCGCAGCTCTTGCTATGGGTACGACGTTATTGGCGGCCCAACGGTCTCTTGAGCGGAAGCCTTTTGCAACTGTTGAAAACTTGCTTGCTGGTGTAGTTGAGGCAGGGTTGTTACCGCCTGGATTGAGCCAGGATAGTGGTAGTACTTCCGTGAGTTCTGAGCATGCGGTCTATTACATCCGGTACAGGGCGGAGCCTCTTGGGGTTGAAGTGCTGTCG
>DIYZ01000140.1:10836-16223 GCA_002427845.1 Chloracidobacterium sp. UBA6041
CAGATGCCTGCGGCGTTTACGCCGGCGGCGCAGTTGATTGGTGCTGGTTGGCGGCCTGAGAGTTTCAAGGCGGCGGAGGTTTCAGCGGCTGAGCGAGACAAGCAGCGTGAATGGCTGGCTGCGCGCGCGGCGGCGGTTGCTCGATAGGGCGTTTGGAGTAGCACGAGGCGGGTGAGGAGATTTCATGTCGTTCGTTAAGCGAATAGAAGAGTTCGATGCTACGCGGGGTATTCCGCGGCCGGCAGACATGCAAAGCATGCCTGCTTACCAGGCGTTCCTGCGGGTAATGTCGGCTGCCGTCATGATGTTGTTATTGACGGGGTGTGGTGGACTTTCGGCGTATTTGCTTTGGCTCTCTGCCGGCTATCTGGAAGTTTCAACTCAAACAAAACTTTATTTTCTCATTGCGATGCTTGCGTGTGTGCTGGTTGCTTGCATGGAGAGTTTGCAGGAGGTTCTGCCGTATTACAGGATTCAACAGAGGTTAACTTTTGGGACCGGACGTTGGGCGGACGAGGTGTATTTAAAGACTGCCGGGTTTGCTTTGAAACTCGCAGATATGGTTGGCGGTCTCCCTCGTGGGTCGCTGCGGATTGGCGAAATGAAGAGGGGCTATAGCTTGGTTTTGAATGAAACTGAGTGGTTGCGGCATATTGCCATTTTTGGTCCTCCAGGATCGGGAAAATCAAAAACGTTCTTGATGAATATGCTTCGGGACATGGCTCGGGGCGGATCGGCGATTGTGCTTGATCCGAAGGGGGAGCTTTTTGAGCAGACGGCTGGAGCGTTTCGTCAGGTATATCGGCTTGATTTGGTTAATCCGTCGCGATCGGATAGGTGGAATTTTCTGCCCAAGTGTAAGGGCCGTGCGGAATTTGCCGGGCAGATGGCTGGTACGATGATCGGTCTGGAGGGGACAAAGTACAACATGGCGGATCCCTTCTGGCAGGAATCAGAGCTGTTACTTCTGAAAGCTGTGCTGCTGCATTTGCCGGATATCGTTGAAGAGCCGACGCCACCGATGATTTTTGAGTATCTGGCTCTGCGAGCTTTGAAGGACATTGAAAGCGAAATGCTGAATTCGGAAAACGAGAAAGTGAGACTTGCGTGGGGGGCCTTTCAAAAGGCGCCGCCGCAAACACAGGGAAGTGTTATTACCGGTCTGATGAATAAGCTGGGAACGTTCCAGGAGGAGCACGCTCAAAAGGTTTGTGCTCCTATATCTGACGCAGATCGTGCGGCGGGTGTTCGGCAAATCGAATTCAGCAGATTGCGTGAGTATGGGACGGTAATCTACATAGTTGTGGGAGAGGGTGATGCTACTCGCTATAAGAATGTCCTGGCTACGTTCATTGGGCAGGCCGTCAATGAGTTACGCTTTGATAATGACGCAGTTAATCTTGCGCCCGTGGGTTTCGTGTTGGACGAAGCGGCGAACGTTCCGTTGGTGGGCCTTAAAGAAATTGCAGGTGTGGGTCGCGGCCGCAGGATTGGTCTGATACTTGGTTATCAGAATTTACCTCAGGTGCATGACCAGTACGGACAGGAAGGTGGTAACGCGATCCTTGGCTCGATCGGGACAATGATTTTCTTGCCCGGGCTTGATGATGTTACGACTCAGTTTGCTTCGCGTCGTATTGGCCAGACAACGGTTTGGAGTCATACGACTGTGGATGGTAAGGGAAAGAAATTGGATAACGAGCGGCAGTCGGAGACGGGCCGCGCGTTGATGGATCCAACGGAAGTTCGGCAGATGGTTAAGCATCAGCAGTGCGTGGTGGTGATAGATACCTCTCCGCCGATTAAGGCTGGTTATCCACCTTATGCGGTCTTGAGGCAACGTGCCATTGCGGCTGAATACGGGGAGCCGAAGCTGGTGTCATTGTTGCAAGCTGAAGAGGCGTTTTTGAAGGTCATTGCTCAGAGGATGGAGGCGGAGTTCCGGAAGAAAGAACTGGAGGAGGCTGCGAAGCAGCTGGAGGCCGGAGAAGGCGGCGACCCGGCGAATGGTACTGGACCTGTGACGGAAGGTGTGGACGGAATCCCGCCGTTATTGCCCGAAACAATTGATGGAGGATTGAACTACCAGGCTGACGGCAGCAGCGTGCCGTCGGTCGCGATAGTAGGGGCTACGACTCGGGTTGGTGATACTGGGGTTGTTATTGGTACGCCAGAGGGCAAGGAGGTTGGGGCGCGGGCGAGGACTGAGACAGATCGTACTGATACTAAAGGCCGTCGCGCGAAGGTCGTGACTCTGGCAAATCCTAATCAAGCAATCCTATCTTTTTCGGATGAGGCTGTTGAGGAAGCATTGCTTGGTTCGGTTACAGCAGTCGTTGGCAGGCAGCATCCCGGGGTTTCAGTTCGGACATTTCCCGTAAAGAAAACTGACCCAGGGAATACTCCTTTATCTGATGATGCAATCTTGAATAGTGGGCCTGTAGGCGAGGTCGGCGCGCATCACGATAGTTTGCGATAACACTTTTGAAGAGAAGCTGGAGAGAGGTTATTAAGTCATGTTTGAAGGTGCCAGAAAACAGAAGTTCAAGATAACGTTCGTTATTCTTGGGGTGTCGATCATTGTTTTGGTTATTAGTTTCGCGTATGGCACGTGGGCAAGGACACAGCGCGAAAAAGAAATGGTGCCGCGACTGGCCGCTGATAGCATGATGAAGGCGCTGAGACAGTATCAACGCCAGACTGGCCAGTTTCCGGATGACTTTGGCGCGCTCGAGGAGCGAATTTGGAAACACTCAAAAAATCCTGATTTTGGCCCCAGCAAGCGGACGCTTACAGTTGCGAATTATTACTATGTTTATGCGAAGACTGATCCTTTGACTTGCACAATATGGGCAATCCCTTCGGGGCCGAAGCGGGAAGAGGGTTCCACGCATTTTCTTGTTATCACGCCTGAGGTTATTCGGCGATGGAAAGGGCCGGCACTCTCAAAAGGCGATATCGACAAGATCGCTTCGGCGCCGACCGGCGATTTATTGAACATGCTGGGAATGACTGAGCAGCGGGTTATCGATCAGCGAGCAGGTGGCAAGACGTCCTCGTTGTTACCCGTCCTATCATTGGATAAGAAGTCTCTGTAGAGCGGTTGCGGCCTTGAGACTTAAAACATTTTAAGATCGCAGTATAGTCCGGTTACGTAATACGAAAGACAAGCTACGGGCTTTACTTTTGACGGAGTCGTGGAGATCTTGATCGCGTTTTCGGTTTGCCGGTGTTACCTGCCGTCACTTCGCGCACGACTTCTTTCGGATTCTTATCCTCGCGCAATCCTTGAAAAGATGGATGTCTGTGGAAAGGACAAGAGCAGCGTAATGAATCGCTAACAGCGAAAACAGATGTCGGTCAGGAGGCCATCGCGAAATGACCCAAAGAGTTCGCGAAGGGGCACGTTCATACAGGGCTTCTCGAGCGAGCAGAACGCTTGGGGTCATGGATACGATAACTCAATCTCTGCGCCCTCGACCGGCGTTCTGTCTTGAGACGCTTGCCGGACACGATGGTTTTTTCTGATTTCGGAGCCAACCCTGCTTAATCTTGGAACAGGATGTATAATTCGCGGGGCATTGTGAGGTAACGACGTAAATCAATGGAAGATATTTTAAGACAGCGTCTCGCTAACCAGATAGCCTCTGGCGAACTGATACTTTTTACGGGGGCAGGATTTTCTCTCGACGCAATCAACGTAGTTGGCAGCAATCTGCCCAGCGTTAGAAGCTTGAGCAAGGCGCTTTGGCCGATCGCGTTTCCGTCCGACCCATTTGATGATCGGTCTGGTCTGGGAGACATCTACGACGTTGCCGCGAAGCGCGCGGGAACCAAGGTGAGGGATACATTAAAAGATCTGCTTACCGTTGACACTACTTTAGTACCGGAAGGGTATCGCAAATGGTTTACCATGCCGTGGGCGCGCATCTATACTCTCAACATTGACGATTTGGATGAGGCGTCCCAGAATGCCTTCCGCCTTCACAGGCCGATAATATCCATTTCAGCGCAGACAGACAGCTATCCCAAAGAAAGCACAGACCTTTTCTCTATACATTTGAACGGCAGGGTCGCGGACTATCCGGCTATCACTTTTTCAGCGCGCCAGTATGGTGAAAGAACGGCGCGTCATGAGCCATGGTACTACCACTTAGTGGCCGAGCTAGTGAGCCACCCTATACTCTTCGTTGGAACAGAACTTGATGAGCCTCTTCTATGGCAGCACATTGAGTTGCGGGGGAGGCGAGGGCCTCGACAAAAGGAATTGCGTCCGGGGTCATACCTCGTGACTCCGGGAATCTCTGCTGCACGCCGGGCGATGCTTGATGATCTTAATATCAAGTTGATTGAAATGACTCAGACGGATTTTGTCAACAACGTCCTCGACACGATGGAAGCGGAAAAGCAGCGGGGCCATACAGTTATTTCCACACGCCTGTCTCCAAATGCCGGTGGCAAGTTTCTTTTCGACGTTGCCGATCTGCGAACACAAAGGGATGACGGAACGGGTGATTTTCTTCTTGGCCGGGAACCGTACTGGAGTGACATCACATCGGGTCGTGCCGTAGAACGAGAATTTGAGAAAGATCTGCGGGATAAAATCGAAAAGAGTGATGAGCGCGTCATTGTGATTAGCGGCACGGCTGGGGCGGGAACATCAACCACGCTTATGCGCATGTCTCTGGGATATCACGCAGAAGGCAAGAAGGTAGGATGGCTGGATTCAGAGGTTGAACTCCCTTTGTGGCAAATAAGGGAAGCGGTTCGCGGCTCGGGATTTCAAGTGGTGGTTATCGACGATGCAGACAACTTTGGCTTCAAGATTGGTTCACTATTGGCGGAACTAACTGCAGAGAATCCAGACTTGCTCATTGTCGCCGGAATGCGCACCACAAAATTTGACAGGCTGCAGGTGGAAGACTACCTCAAGGGCCATTCCCATTTATTCTATGCCCTCCCTCACCTGGAAGACTCCGATATCGAGTTACTGCTGGAAGCCTTAACCAAAGCACATCGGCTTGGCACGCTAAGAGGGTTAAGCCATGAAGAGCAGGTTGCCAGGTTTAAACAGAGCGCTGGGCGACAGTTACTGGTAGCGATGATTCAGGCCACGTCAAATGAACGGTTTGAAGTGAAGATAGACAGCGAGTGCCACGATCTGGTGCCAGAGCAAGGTTTGATCTATTGCATTGTCGCAATCGCCACCAGTTTGCGGGGCTCCGTGACGAAAGACGAAATACTTCTTGCCACCGGGGATTCGAGCAACGAGCAAATGAGCAGGATTCAGCGACTACTGGACCAGCGCCTATTAATTGCACCAGATGGACAACACATCCGTTTGCGTCATCGAGTGGTCTCAGACCGCGCTGTAGATTACTACAGGA
>DIYZ01000256.1:0-4054 GCA_002427845.1 Chloracidobacterium sp. UBA6041
ACAAACGGAAGTTTGTCGGACATTTCATTTGCTAATTTCCGCGCCCGAGCAACTTTGTGGGATCAGTTTGCGGAGTCATTTCATCGAGGTTGAGACGTAGCATTCCGCCGGCGTCGGTATAGGCCTCGACGGCGCGCTGCTGGGCGCGGCGACGAATAAACAAAAACCCGCCCAGCAGTCCGCCCACAGCGAAACACGTAACCAGCGCCAGACCCGAGGCCTTCACTACCGAGACAAAAACGCCTAATGTAGTTTCAGTGAATTCCCGCGTCGCTTCTTCATACAAGAACGGATTCTCGCCCAGCCATTGGACGACCTGCTGATACTTCACCTGATCAATCAGTTCATCGGCAGCCTGTTCGTTCGGCGCACCAACAACAAACACGGCATAGTTTCCGACGCGACGATAGGCTGGTATCGGCTGGCCCTGATTGCGCAAGTCCTGAATTTTCGCCACGATGCGTTGATCGTTGCCGGTAGCAAGTTGTGGAGTATTGAACTCCACGATGATAAGCCCTTGCCCTTTGTAATTGGCGACGACTGCTTGCGCCCCGCCCTCAAAGCTCACTACGCTGAAAACTGAACCATCGGCGAAGTAGCGTTTGAGCGTTTTGTCACTCGTGACGTAAAGCGCCGTGCGGCTGGCCTTTTGCCAGTCTGGCAGGTGCTTTATGAGAACCGGGATATCGCCCTCACCCTTATCGAGTGTTTCAGCCAGGGTCTTGCCGAAATCGAGCAGCAGTTGTGAATCCCGAGATCCTCCCCCATCAATAATGTATACGCTGACCCTACCTTTGTAGAAAACCAGATCATTGTGAAGACCGTCCCAATAAAAATAGCTCGCGGTTCCTATGTTACCGGTTGTAGTTCCGCCCTCGTTGCCTGAGCTTTCTGCCCTCCTTCTTTCTTCAGTGAGCAAAGCATAAGCGCCGGCGTCTGAAGCGGATGTGCTCAGAGTAACGGACAGGCGTTGCCCATCCTTCGCGACATAAGTCCGACTAGCCTCCGAGATAAGACCGTCGCGATCGATTTCATCCGCAACCAACTCCTTTTTTGTTGCTTTCAGCGGACTGGCAGCACGAAATTCTCCTAGTTTTTCTGGCAGTAATTTGGCCGCCAGGTTCGTCGGCAGGTTTTGGGCAATGACGGGTGCGAAGGAGAACAGCGAAAAAGCCAGGGAGAGTAAAAAGGTTCTGAACTTACGAGAAAACAAAAACTCACCTCTCGAGAACGGTATTATCTTTAGAAACCGGACAGCCTTGGATGTTCCAGCAACCGACTTCGGTTGGAAATAGATGTTTGCCAGTTTAATGCCAGCGTCGGAGTTGGCGCAAAAGCAGGTCGGCGTAGTGGCGGGGATTGCTGATGTTGTGAAGCACCGTTGTTCCACCAAGCTCGCTGGCGTTGTCCACGATCAGATCGCCAAACCCGAGTATTCGCTGGGGAATACTCGCCGAAACAGTGACATCCTGAATCTTGCTTAGCGGAATGTTTCGCGTGGTGCGGGCTATCAAACCGGTATCGATCTCAATCTTCGAGTCGGTCAATGTGTAGCGGATCATGTTTCGCCGCAAGTGGTAATAGGCGGGAATCAGGAAGAGCGCGAGCGCCAGCGGGATTGAGATGTAAGGCGGCACGACTTGGGTTAACGCGAGCAAAAAGACGAGACCAATCGCTGCTATGGCGGCTAACAGATAGCCAAGCTTGATAAAGATCAGTGTGGGCCGCACAGTGAATACAACGTGCTCGAGGTCTTCGTCTGCTTCGTCCGGGCGCGCGGGAACACCGGTTTGCGCCCGAACAATTCGCGTTGCTTCCGGATCGTCGGCGGGCGAACCACACCCGGAGCAGAAGCGCACTCCGGGAGGGATGTAGGAACCGCAGTTGGAACAGTGCATTCGCGTTAACGGCCTACGGCTGCTTCGTAGCCTTTGTTTCTACGGGTAAGCCGGCGTTTTGCCAGGCAGCAAAACCACCAAGTAGTGCAGCAGCGTTTTCAATACCTTTTGTTTTTAGGCTGGCCACCGAACTGGCGGACGAGTGCTCGCTTGGTCAAGAACAATAAGCGACTATCAACTTGTCCTTCGGCAACTCGTCGATGTGGTTGAGGATCTCACCTACAGGCATCAGCTTCGCGCCCTTGATATGACCCGCGTTGTAGGAAGCTTCATTGCGCACATCGATCACAATCGCCTCATTTTTGGCTAACAGGTCCTGAAGCTCGGTGGTAGTAATCCGGCGCACTCCATCTGAAACTGGCGGGGCAGGTGACACCGCAGCGACTGGAGCAGCGCTTTTGTTTTTCTGTTCGGCCGAGTTGCAGCCGCTCTGGGCCAGCGCGCCCAGAAGACTGAGGGCAAGAAAGGAGAAAATAAGACGCATATAAACCTCCAACAGACTAATAAGCGAGAGACTGTAACACGCAACCACGGTTAATTTCTTATGCCTATGCGCTTTTGTCAATGGCAGCAGCCTATTTCGTACGAATATACTTTTCCCACGCTGGAAATGGCCGTGTTTTCTTTTGTTGTGGGCGTGATATAGTTCGCTCTCGCCAAAATCTCCAAGCCGGAGCTTTCATGCTCGAAGAACCGCAAAGCCGCACGGTGAAGTGGGCCAAGGTCATCGACCACACGCGCTGCATCGGTTGCCATGCCTGCACTACCGCGTGTAAGTCGGAGAACCTTGTCCCGCTCTCAGTAACGCGCACTTATGTGAAACACGTCGACGTTGGCGTCTTTCCCCAGGTTCGCCGGGCGCATCAGGTTACGCGTTGCAATCAATGCGAGCACGCGCCGTGCGTCACCGCTTGCCCAACAACCGCGATGTTCAAGCGTGCGGACGGCATAGTTGATTTCGACAAATCGATTTGCATCGGCTGCAAAGCCTGCATCGCAGCATGTCCTTACGATGCGATCTTTATTAACCCGGAAGACCACTCGGCTGAGAAGTGTAACTTCTGCGCGCACCGCATCGACGTGGGACTTGAACCTGCATGCGTCGTTGTCTGTCCCACGCAGGCGATTCTGATTGGCGACATGAACGAGACGGAGTCGTACATATCACAGATCATTAATCGCGAGGCCGTCGCCGTTCGGCGCCCCGAGAAAGAGACGCTGCCGAAACTTTTTTACAAAGGCGCGCATCAGGCGACGCTCGATCCTCTTGCCGCGCGCCGGCCCGATGGCGGACTGTTTATGTGGAGCGAGCAGCAGGAGAATTCCTCTCAAGTAGTTTCGGGTAATCCAAACTTCAATAACAGTTCGGCGGCCGCGTTGCTCTCCTACGACGTTGCGCACGCGATTCCGTGGGATTGGAAAGTCAGTCTTTACACCTGGACGAAGGGGATTGCCGCTGGCGTTTATCTCGTCGCGGCGCTGCTCGTGTTGTTTGGTTTCCTTGGTGCAAATAATTGGCTATGGCTCTGGGCAACGCCGTTAGTTTCTGGCGCCTTCCTCGCTATTACTGGAGCACTCTTGATCTGGGACCTCGAACATCCTGAGCGCTTCTATCTCATTTTCACGCGACCGCAGTGGCGGAGTTGGTTGGTGAAAGGTGCATTCATCATTGCCGGCTACACGCTTGTGTTGGCGCTTCATTTTGCAGCTAGCGCCCTGGGTAGCGAGTCCGACAAACTTAAGTTTGTCGTACAACGTTGGTTGATGATCCCGGGAATTCCTCTGGCAATCCTGACCGCAGTTTACACTGCCTATTTATTCGCACAGGCAAAGGCGCGCGACATGTGGCAAAACCCTTTGCTGCCGCCGCATCTGCTCGTGCAGGCGTTTCTGCTTGGTTCAGCCGTGCTCTTGCTAATTGCATCGTGGATAGAGAAGAGCCCTTCTGACGATCTCACTCTTATGATAGGCGGCGTGCCTCCCGGAGTTGTTGCTTCGCTTCGCATACTGGCCATCGCTAGTTTGCTTCATCTGCTGATGGTCTGCGGTGAAGTTTCACTTACTCATGGGACAGCCCATGCGCGTCTCGCAATTTGGGAGATGGTGCGCGGCCGTTACAAAGGCGACTTCTGGATTGGCATGGTGCTATCGCTTCT